>CAYQUY010000215.1:0-4690 GCA_964420755.1 uncultured Anaerolineaceae bacterium | reverse complement strand
CCTGGGAATCCCTGGGATCCGAGGCGGGTCCCCGGGGGCTCCTCGGGCGGCAGCGCTGCGGCCGTGGCCGCTGGCGAGGCGACGTTGTCGCTCGGCACCGACACCGCGGGGTCGATCCGCCAGCCGGCCGCGTTCTGCGGCGTGGTCGGCCTCAAGCCGACCTACGGCCGCGTCTCTCGCTATGGCTTGATCGCCTTCGCCTCATCCCTCGATTGCCCGGGTCCCATCGCCCGGGACGTGACCGACGGGGCGCTGATGCTCAACGTCATGGCTGGACCCGATCCGCACGACTCGACCGCCGCCAATGTGCCGGTCCCGAATCACATGACTGACCTGGGGAAAGGTGTCCGAGGCATGCGCATCGGCCTCTCGCCTGACTACTTTCGTTTGAAATATCCCGATCCTGGGACCGGCGAGTTGCGCGAGCAGCCGATCTCGGCCGAGATCGAGGCATGTGTCTGGCACGCGGCGCAAGTGCTGGCCCAAGCCGGTGCCGAGATCGTCGAGGGTGTGCCGATGCCGAACACGCGCTTCGGCATCCCGGCCTACTTCGTGGTCTCCCGGGTGGAAGCTGCCTCCAATCTGCATCGCTACGATGGGGTCAAGTATGGCTACCGACACCCCGAATCGGTGGACGACCTGCGTCAGCTGTATCGCAAGACGCGCGGTCGAGGTTTCGGGCCCCAGCCAAAGCTGCGCATCTTGATGGGCATGTACGTGTCGGCAGAGCAATACGAAAAGGGATACTACCGGCGGGCGCTGCGCGTGCGCACACTCATCCGACGCGACTTCGAGGCGGCCTTCGACCCATCCGGGCCCTACCGCCTCGATTGCCTGCTGGCGCCCACCACGCCGACGACAGCCTTTGAGATCGGGGCGGTCTACGGCGACTCGGTCCTCATGCAATACGCCGACCTGCTGACCGTCCCGGCCAATCATGCCGGCGTACCGGGCCTCTCGATCCCGGCCGGCCTGGACAAGGCCGGGCTTCCGATCGGTGTGCAGTTCCTGGGTTCTGACTTCTCTGAGGCCCTGCTCCTGCGCGTCGGCCGGACCTACGAGATCGACACAGAGGGCGAACCCTGGCGGCAGGCGAGGCCCAAAGTGCTGACTGCGTTTCAGTGAACCTGATCCTTGTGCGACGCTGATGTCAACCGGCTGCCGTTGCGGGCAGGCGCGGTGTGAGCGGTCCCAGGGTAGTGGGTTGACTGTCCACTCAGCCCCGGATAGTCTCTCGCCAGAGAGGCTCGAACCAGAGCGGCCCACTAGTCCCCGAAGTCCTATAGACTCCGAAGCGCCGCCCTGGCCATAATCAGGGGCGTGTAGGGGCGTGGCGTGACGAGAGGTAGAAGGTGACGCCGGAGGAGGCATGGGTAGTATTCCCTCCGGCTTGTCGCTTGACGGGCTTGCCCGGCGTTGGCACAGGCCGGCCCATCGCCTGACGGAACCGGTGTTCCGGGGAGGACAGAATGGCCAGGAACTCGCTCGCGGATCGGGTGCGCTATGCCTTCGACAACACTCTGTCGAGGGGACCAATCGTCATGATCGGATGGCTGGCGCTGAGCGTCATCATCATGATCCTGGTAGTCTCGCTGATCGTACGCCTCGGCGGCTTTGCCCCGCAGCTCACCTTCAGCGACATCCTCTGGATGAGCCTGCTCCGTACGCTCGACGGTGGCACGATGGGCCCAGATAGAGGCGGCTGGCCATTCCTGCTCTCCATGCTAGCTGTCACCCTGGGCGGCATCACGGTAGTCAGCACGCTGGTGGGGGTGGTGACCAGCGGCATCGAGAACAGGCTCCAGGTGCTTCGGCGTGGCCGATCGCGGGTTATGGAGAGCGGCCACACCGTGATCCTTGGTTGGTCTCCTCAGGTCTTCCCCATCGTTTCCGAGCTGGTCATAGCGAACGCCAACCAGGGCCGGTCGTGCATTGCCATTCTGGGCGAGAAGGACAAGACGGAGATGGAGAGCGAGATCCGCGAGCACGTGCCCGACACAGGCCGCACCCGTGTCGTCTGCAGGCGGGGCCGGCCGATCAATCCCATCGATCTGGGGATTGTCAACCTGCAGGCGGCACGCTCCATCATCATCCTGGGCCCCGAGGGCGACGATCCAGACGCGGAGGTCATCAAGACGGTCCTGGCCATCACCAATGACCCCCAGCGCAGGCTGGAGCCCTTCCACATCGTGGCCGAAATCCGCGAGCCCAAGAACATGGCCGCTGCCAGACTGGTAGGCGGGTCCGAGGTTGAGCTGGTGCTGATGGGTGAGTTGGCTGCCCGGACGATTGCCCAGACTTGCCGCCAGTCTGGCCTCTCAATAGTCCACACCGAACTGCTCGACTTCGCCGGAGATGAGATCTACTTCCAGTCCGAACCCGAGCTGGTCGGGAAGGCATTTGAGGAGGCACTCCTGGCCTACGAGGATTCGGCGGTGATTGGGGTCTGTCCCCTGAGAGGGAGGCCCAAGCTGAACCCGCCCATGGACTCGCTGTTTGAGGAAGGCGATCAGATCATCGCCATCTCGGAAGATGATGACACGGTCCGCCTTTCGGAATTGACCGACTTGGGCATCCAGCCAGAGGCCATTCACAATCTGCCGCCCACAGAGGCCAAGCCGGAGCGGACCCTGATCCTGGGCTGGAACCGGCGGGCGCCGTCTGTGATCAATGAGCTAGATCACTACGTCGTCCCCGGCTCGGTCATCATTGTCGTGGCTGACTTCACCCGAGGCGATGCCGAAATCGAACGTCGCTGCCCCGATCTCAAGAACGAGACGGTGGAGTTCCGTCTAGCGGATACGACGGACCGTCGTCTCCTGGAATCGTTGGATCTGGGCAGTTACGACCACGTGATCGTCCTCGCCTGCTGCGACACGTTGGGCGCTCAGGAGGCCGATGCCAGGACTCTGATGACCCTTCTCCACCTGCGGGATCTGGCTGAGCGTTTTGGCTACCGATTCTCGATCGTCAGCGAGATGCTCGACATCCAGAACCGCAACCTGGCCGAGGTCACCCGTGCCGACGATTTCATCGTGAGCCCCAGGCTCACGAGCCTCATGCTGGCCCAGGTATCTGAGAACAAGGCCCTCAGCCAGGTCTCCTTCGAGCTCTTCGACCCACAAGGATCCGAAATCTACCTCAAACCGGCCGATGAATATGTGGTCCTCGGCGAGCCGATCAACTTCTACACGGTCGTTCAGGCCGCAATCTTCCGTGGGGAAACGGCGATCGGCTATCGCCGCGCCCGGGACGCTCGCGAGGCCGGTCGAGGGTACGGGGTTGTCATCAACCCCGACAAGTCTAACAAGGTCACGTTCGCCGAAGGGGATCGCATCATCGTCCTGGCCCAGCAGTGATGGCAGTCGCGGGCACCCCAGCAGCCTCCTGGCGCCGTTGAGTCACCAGGAGGCTGTTCCTTTCTGCACGGATCCGGATCAGACTCGCTAGAGCCGAGGGACTGTTCGGCGGAAGGTATTGCTTCCCAGGGGTGCCATCACGGTCCTCCATGTCCGGGGGCTGGGGAGGTGATAGCCGCCTCAGGACCCGAGGCCTATAATGCGGGGCCGTCAGGCCGAGGTGGCTCGATCGACGCAGGGGATATCCGGCAGCATTCTGGGGAATGGGGTCGTTTCGGCGGCGACTGCGGCGGGAGCCGAGGTCCCGCGGCGTGACGAAAACGACCCGTGGGAGGTCAGCATGAGGCGGAACACCTGGTCAGACCGATTGCGCTACTCGTTTGACAACACGCTCTCGCGCGGCCCAGGAGCCATGATCGGCTGGCTGGCCTTGCTGTCGGCGACCTTGATTCTGGTGATCTCGCTGATGGTGTGGGCAGCCGGCTTCGCTCCTGGCCTTTCCTTCGCCGAGGTGGCCTGGAGAAGCATGCTCCGCACGCTCGACGCGGGCACGATGGGCGGTGACACAGGCAGCTGGCCCTTCCTGCTCTCGATGCTCCTGGTGACATTCGGCGGCATCTTCCTCATCAGCACCCTGATCGGCATCCTCACCAGCGGCCTGCAGGGCAGACTGGAGGACCTGCGGAAGGGACGCTCCAGGGTCATCGAGCAGACCCACACCATTATCCTGGGTTGGTCCGGTCAGGTCTTCTCTATCGTGTCTGAGCTGGTGATCGCCAACCAGAACCAGCCGCGCTCCACCATCGTCCTCCTGGCCGAGAAGGACAAGGTCGACATGGAGGATGAGATCCGAGAGAGGGTTGGCTCCACCGGGCGGACCCGGATCGTCTGCCGCCGGGGTAGCCCCATTGACATGGCCGACCTCGACCTGGTCAGCCTGCCCACGAGCAAGTCGATCATCGTCCTTTCTCAGGACACCCGGGATCCGGACTCCGAGGTGATCAAGACTCTGCTGGCTGTGATCAACAATCCAGGCCGGCGCCCCAAGCCTTACCACATCGTGGCCGAGATCCGCGACCCGCGGAACTTGGAGGTCGCCCAGCTCGTCGGGAAGGACGAGGTCGAACTGGTGCTGGTGGGTGCTCTTGTCTCGCGGACCGTCGCCCAGACCTGCCGCCAGTCGGGGCTATCGGTCGTCCATACCGAGCTGCTGGACTTCGCGGGCGACGAGATCTACTTCCAGGAGGAGCCGGCGCTGGTGGGTAAGATGTTCTTCGATGCTCTCCTGGCCTACGAGGACTCGGCGGTCATCGGGCTCCGCCCGCGGGCGG
>CAYQUY010000214.1:0-4749 GCA_964420755.1 uncultured Anaerolineaceae bacterium | reverse complement strand
CCCTCGTCCCGAGCGATATCTCCCTCAAGCGGGCTTCCCCTGCCTGCCAAGCCATAGCGGGCAGATCTCGGTTGGTCCGAACAGGAAGCGCGGTCCTTCGCCGGGATTAAGTCGGCCTGGAAAGAAGAAGGAGGCCAGCCACGTCGCCAAGCCTCCTTGGGACTCTCATGGGGAAGCTCCGCTTCCTGAAAAAGAGGTCGTTTACCCGCCGCTCGCCTCTTCGGTCGAGGAGGTCCCGATCGCCTCACTGGGATTCCTTCACACCCAGGAGCGCAAGGACCGCCGAGCCGCGCACTGAGAGATCCTGGACACGGAGGAAGCTGAACTCGGCGCGCAATTCCTCTGGGGAGAAGATGTGATGGGGCAGGCCCTTCTCGTCACCCGTGAGCGGGACGAAGGTGTTCGGCTCGATCTCCTCGCCCCTGCCGTCCTTGCGCACCGGCACCGTCACGAACAGAACTCCTCCCACGCGGAGGACCCGCCTCACTTCGGCAATCGTCCTGCGAACGGTGGCCAGGCGAGCATGATGGATCACTTGCGTCGATAGAAGGCCGTCGAAGACGCCGTCACCAAAGGGGAAGGGGCACCGCATGTCACCCCGCACCAGGGAGGCGGTCACCCTCTCCTCGGCAAGCCACCGGCGGGTGAGCCGCAGTCCCGTCGGCGACTGGTCCAATCCCACGACCTGGAAGCCATTCTTGGCGAGATGGACCACGTGTCTGCCCGTCCCAGACCCTAGGTCAAGAATGCGCCGGCAGCCGTGCTCCTGGAAGGCTGTGACGAGCTCCTCGAAGCGGGGGAAGGGCTCCGGAAAGACACGGCCATCCCGCCGGAAGATCGATTCCCAGGGGCCGGAATCAGATGGCATCGATGCCTCTCAGCTCAACATTCGAACGCCAGCCCGGACACTGGGCCACGTGGACCGCATGCGCCAGCCTCGCCGCAGGCTCTCACTCGCGAGTGCGCAGAAGCGGGAAGAGGATCACCTCACGGATGTTGGGCTGCCCGGTGAGGATCATGGTCAGGCGGTCGATGCCCATGCCGAAGCCGCCGCAGGGCGGCATCCCGTAGCGCATCGCCCGCAGGTAGTCCTCATCCATGGGATGCCGCTCCTCGTCGCCCACGCGGTAGTCACGGTGCACTTCAAGGAAGCGCTGCTCCTGGTCCAGCGGATCGTTCAGCTCGGTGAAGGCGTTGCACAGCTCCAGGCCGGCGACGAAGGCCTCGAAGCGCTCGACCGTCGAGGGATCGCCGGGTTTGCTCTTGGCCAGGGGAGAGATGTCGCGGGGGTAGTCGTAGACGAAGGTCGGCTGGATCAGCCTCGGCTCGACGTAGTGGGCCAACAGCGATTCGATCAGCTTGCCCCGGGTGGCGTCTGGTTTCGGCTCATGCCCCCGGGCGATCATAGCCTGGCGAAGCGCCTCGGCCGTAGGTACCTCGGCGAGGTTTATGGCGGAATACTCGGCCACGACCGTCCGAAGATCGCGGCGGGCCCAGGGCGGGGAGAGGTCGATCGTCTGGTTGTCATAGGTGATGCGGGTTGAGCCGGTGGCCTTTTCCGCGATCGCCGCCACCATCTGCTCCGTGAGGACCATGACATCCTGGTAGTCGGCGTAGGCCATGTAGAACTCGAGCATGGTGAACTCGGGGTTGTGCTTGTAGGAGACGCCCTCGTTGCGGAAGTCGCGCCCGATCTCGTACACCCGCTCCAGGCCGCCCACCAGCAGGCGCTTGAGGTACAGCTCAAACGAGACACGCAGGTACAGGTCCTGGTGGAGCTGGTTGTGATGGGTGATGAAGGGATTGGCCGCGGCTCCCCCGTAGATTGGCTGCAGCACGGGCGTCTCGACCTCGACGAAGCCGCGCTCATCCAGGAACTCGCGGGCCGCCCGCACCACCCTTGCCCTCGTCTGGAAGACCTGCCGCACCTCGGGGTTGACGGCGAGATCGGTATACCGTTCGCGGTAGCGTGCCTCCGGATCAGCGAAGGCCGAGTGGGTGATGCGCTTTCCGTCGACCGTCTCCTCCTTTGCTGCCGGGAGCGGGCTGATGGCCTTGGCCAGCATCCTCAGGTCCGAGAGGCGCAGCGTCACCTCGCCAGTGCGGGTGCGAAAGAGGTGGCCACTGGCCTGGACGAAGTCACCCAGGTCGAACAGGTCATTGAACTGGGCAAGCCGTTCCGGGCCGAGGTCGTCCGTTCGCAGGTAAAGCTGCAATGACCCCGAACCGTCTTCGATGTGGGCGAAGACAGTCTTCCCCATCCGCCGGATCGATCGCAGCCTGCCCACAACCGTAGCCTCCAGGGCCGTCTTGCCATCCGAGGCCTCGAAGGCACGGACGGCCTCGCCGGTCGTGTGGGTGCGGGAGACGCGGCTGGGGTAGGGTTCCATCCCCGCCTGGCGAAGCTTCTCCAGCTTGCCAAGCCGGACCTGCTCGAGTTCGCTGAATTCACCCATATCTGCGATCCACCTCGATCCCGGCAGGGGCCAGGACCCGTCGTGGCCGGTGATTCCTGGCGACCCCGGGACGGCTACGGCAGGTTAGTTTACATGAAAAGCGCCCCGCGCGGGCCAACTCGCGCGGGGCGCCAACGGTTACCCCATGGCTATTTGAGCTTGACAATCCGGAAGTGCAGCACCCCTGCCGGCGCCTTCACCTCGACCTCATCCCCCGGCCGATGGTCGAGCAGCGCCTGGCCCAGAGGCGATTCGTTCGAGATCAAGCCCTCCTTGGGGTTGGCCTCGGCCGCACCGACGATCGTGTACTGCTCGACCGGCTTGCCATTCTCCTGGACCACAACCGTGCTTCCGATGCGGACGATGTCCTTGTGGCCCGCGGGCGGAATCACCTTGGCGACAGCCAGCATGCGCTCGAGCTCGAGGATGCGCCCCTCGACGAAGGCCTGCTCGTTCTTGGCCGCCTCGTACTCGGCATTCTCGATGAGCTCGCCGTCCTCCATCGCCTCGTGCAGGCGCTGGGCGACCTCGGCTCGTTTTGTGGTGCGCAGCTGCTCGAGCTCCTCTTCGAGCTTCTTGAGCCCTTCTGCCGTCAGGTACACTGCCTGTGGAGCCATCCTGGTCCCTCTGTGAGTTCCCCAAGAACCTGGTTCAGATAGACAAAACGAACTGAGAGACCACTCTCAGCCCGTTATCGACGATCGTGTGCATGATAGCATAACTTCTCCCCCATGTAAAGCAAACCCCGGTGGGATTGCAGGAGGACGGGCATCGCCCAGACGGCGGAGGCCATGCATGAATCCGCCGGGAGGGCGTTCTGCCTAGCAAATGCCCTGGGAGCAGCGCTACAGTGGCCGGTGCCGCTGCCCCAGGTCTCGGCCGCATTTGCCTGCGAGCAGCGCCCTGCTTGTCCGTCGACGAGATCTGGCCTCAGGGGGCGATCAACTCGATGCCGCCGGTCCGCTCGCTGTACTCCCTCACCTCCTCATAGAGGGCATAGACGTCGGACCAGAATGTCGAGAGCTGCGAGGCGTACTCTGCTGCCGCCGCCGCCCAGGTCTGTACCTCCTCAGACGAGAGGGGAAGGACCACTTTCTGCCCGGGTGGCGAGGGAAGGTCAGGGTGGGCTCCGCCGCGCGCAACGTAGGGGAAGTCGGGGTAATACCAGAGGCCGTTCCGTGCTCGTTCGGCCGCCAGCCGTGTCAGCCGGTGATCCACATGGTTCCCGATGCCCAGGGGGCTGTACACTCGCACCCCCTCAGAGCAGGCCTCGGCGATCCTGGCTGCCAGGGTACCAATCAGAGGCTTGTCGGCCGGATGCAGCGGACCGAAGATCGCCTCCTCCGAGGGGTAGAGAACCGTGCCATCGGTCTGGCGGCGGTAGATCGCGTCAGGCACTTCAAGATGGATGACCGAGGCCCCCAGCCGGCCGCAGGCCACCCGGTCTTCGGCCCGCCTGGCAGCGGATGCCACCACCTCCATGCCCCACCGGAGTGTCAATTCCTGAGCGAAATCCGAAAGGGGGCCGGGCGGCGGATCACCGGCACAAGCCGTCAGGACAACCACGGCCTCGCCCGCCGAGATCTGGCTGGCAATCAGCCCTCCGCAGGAGAGGACGGCATCGTCCAGGTGGGGGGAGAGATACAGGTGGACGGCCACATATGGATTATAGCCCATCGTGACCTGCGCAAGAGGGGTTGACCGGGCCACCCCTGGCGCTAGAGAAACCCCCTGAGACCACCCCCCTCTGCGGCCGAAGTGCGTTGCAGGACAGCCCTGACAAGGACGAGGGCCAGGGCGGATGTGGCCAGTAGGACGACAGACATCGCGATGGCAAGGTCCAGATCGAGCTGGAATCCGACGTAGATGGCCAAGGGCATGGTCTGTGTGCGGCCGGGGAGGTTGCCGGCGAACATGATGGTGGCGCCGAACTCCCCCAAGGCTCGGGCCCAGGTCATTGCGGCGCCGCTCACCATGGCTGACCAGGAGAGCGGCAGGACCACGTGTCGGAACACCTGCCAGCGGCTCGCCCCATCAATGGCGGCCGCCTGGCCCAGCTCCGGCTCGACCCCGGCGAAACCGATGGTTGCAGCGCGCACGTAGAGCGGAGCCGCCACGAAAGCCTGGGCCATCACAACCGCAGCCTGGGTGAAAACGACCCGCACGCCCATGGCCTGAAGCGCGCCTCCGAGCAGACCTCGCCGGCCGAAGGCTATGAGCAGGGAGATGCCGGCCACGGCAGGTGGCAGCACAACCGGCAGGTCGATCAGAGCGTCCAGTATCCGTGTCCACC
>CAYQUY010000213.1:0-4756 GCA_964420755.1 uncultured Anaerolineaceae bacterium | reverse complement strand
GTCAGTGTCCCCTCCTCCAGGCCCTTCTTGTAGAACGGGAGGAGGTGACGGTCGAGGTGGCCCGGGCAGAACGAGTCCCAGGTGTTCAGCTCCGAGGTCACACCCAGGTGCACAGACCAGTAGTATTGCAGCGCTTCCCACAGATCGCGCGGGGCGTGCGCCGGAACATACGAGCACACTTCGGCGATCCGTTCCAGCTCAGCCTTTCTTCGCGGATCCACTTCTCGCTGCGCCAGGTCCCTGGCTTTCTCGGCGTGGCGCTCCGCGAAACGGATCATCGCCTGGGCGCAGACGCACATTGCCTCCAGCTCCTGCCGCTTGAGGTAGGCTTGCGGGTCGTCGAGGTAGTCCAGGGCCTGCATGCTGGCCTGTATGTCCTGGATGAATTCTCCAAGGCCCTTGTGATAGATCTTGTCGTCCAGCACCGTGTGCCCTGGCGCACGCTGCTCCATGAACTCCGTGAAGATGCCCGCCTCGTACGCGGCCTTCCATTCTTCCGTCATTTCATGGAAAAGCAATTCACGCATCGATTTGCCGCGCCAGAAGGGGATGATCGTGTCCCGGTAGATCTGCCGGACCTCGGGGCTGACCGCGAAGGGGACGTTCTTACGCGAGTTGAGAATCTCGAGGTCCTGCAGACTGTGGCAGCAGAGTTCGGGATAGGTCGGGGTCGCCCTGGGGGCGGGTCCCTTCTCTCCCACGATCAACTCATCCGCGCCGATGTAGATCGTCCGGTGCCCCATCAAGTGCCGAAAGGCCAGGGCGCGGCTCATGGGCGCCGAGATCAGCTCCGTGCACTGCCGATAGAACTCCGTCATGAGCTCGGCCCGCTCGGTCGAGATGTACGGTGTGGTATCGAGGCTTTGCTGCTTGAGCCTCGCAACTCTCTCACTGACCATCGAACTCCCCTCCTGCTCTCAGGCACAGCCCAGGCTCGCCTGCGAAGGATGCCGCTTCGGGCACCCTGTCCTCTCATGCCGGGCAAGTTGTCTGAGACCTCTCACCACAAACCGGGCGCAAGACGAAACCTCACCTTGGCCGCATACTCCTGGTACCCGGGCAGCCCTTGGAGGAGAGCAGTGTCCTCGAGGGTGGTACGCATGATCACCGTCACCACGACCAGGGCAGCGGGGATGAAGGCCCACATTGCGTCAAGCATCAGGGGCGTGGCAAGCATCGAGACGATGCCTCCCGCATAGGCCGGATGCCGGACCATCGAGTAGGGACCCGTGGTGACCACCCGGTGTCCTCTGTCCTTCTGAATCCTTACCACCGCCGAGAAATACTCATTCACGAGCATCGCCCACACTGCCACAAGATAGCCTCCTACTATGAGCACAACCCCGATCAGCTGCCAGGCGGTCGCCAGGGGAGGAGGCCAGCCAAAACGATGATCTAGCCCGGCTACGACAAGGGTCGCCGCTGGGCCTATCAGGGCAGAGACCGTCATGAGCACCCTATCCCGGCCGTCGACGCCTTCCACCTCTGTGTATCTGGCCCTCTCGGAGAGCATCTCAGGGGATATCTTCAGGGCGACGAGCCTGCTGCCAATCGCGGCACCCAGGCTGAGGGCGATGTACGCCCAGCCCATGATCCATCTAGCATCACCAGCCGCCAAGAGGAGCAGCGCCGGGGTCAAGAGCAGGTAAACGAGGAAACCAATGACCGCCTTGACGGCGAAACGGGATGCCTGACGGGGTTGTTGATCTGCGGGCGAGGCAGTGGCCATGGTGTCTTCGACTTCCTGACTGGGAGAGCCCTGCTGTCTGCCGGCCTCGGCGCTGGCGCAACGGCTCGCGGGCACAAGAAGAGGTCACTTGGCGCGATCGGGCCGTACGCCTTGCGCCATTCGCCCACCACTCTACGCCAAGTTGGCAGGCAAGACAAGCTTCAGGCCGCCGAGCGAAGCCAGCCCAGCCAAGACCGATGATGCTGGAGGAAAGAGCCGCCCAACTCACCGTTCGCGCGTCCGCTTTCCTACCCCTGCCCCCCGGAGCCTATCGGCATGCCCATCCTCGCAATCCCCCTCAACCAGTGGTCCAGGGCTTGCCCAGCGCGGCAAGGGCTAACGGAGTCTACATCACCTCTGGCAAGAGGGCCCTGGCATGCTGCGGGCATCGACGTCTCGGCCCTCAGGCGGGTTTCTACCAGAGGGGAGCGGCGGGACAAGCCGGGCCATGCTACGAAGAGAGGTCATCGCCAGACGCGCAACCGGCGTTCAGCACCGAAATCGATCGCTGACAGTCAACGACCGCATCTATCTTCGACTATATCCTCTTGCCTCTGAAACCCAGCAGGCTCCCCAGACAGATTGACAGAGTAGTCCTCTACGACGAGGCCTGCTCCCTCACGCTGCGACGGAACTGGGTCTCATACAGCCGCGCATACAAGCCCTTCTTCGCCAGGAGTTCTGCGTGACTGCCCCGCTCGACAATCTGCCCCCGGTCCATCACCAGGATCAAGTCGGCGGCCAGAATGGTGCTCAGGCGGTGGGCAATGACGATGTTTGTGCGCCCAGCCATGACCCGCTTGAGGGCATCCTGAATCAACGCCTCGGACTCGCTGTCAAGCGAACTCGTCGCCTCGTCGAGCACCAGGATGCGGGGGTTCTTCAGGATGACCGCTGTTTCTCGCCGCCGCTCAGCCGATAGCCGCGCTCGCCGACAATCGTGTCATAACGGTCCGGCAGCCCCGTGATGAAGTCGTGGATATTCGCCGCCCGAGCCGCTGCCTCCACCTCCTCCTGCTTGGCACTGGACCTGGCGTACAACAGGTTCACGCGGACCGTGTCATGGAACAGGTAGGTTTCCTGGGTGACCATGCCGATCTGAGCAATGAGCGAGGCGAGCGTCACATCTCGCAGGTCGTGACCGTCGATCAGAATCCGGCCGGCGGTCGGATCGTAGAGGCGGGGGATGAGATAGGTGAGGGTTGTCTTGCCCGCCCCGCTCGGCCCGACCAACGCCACAAGATGCCCTGGCTCGGCCAGAAAGGAGATGTGCTCCAGGACCTCGTCACGCGCCTGGCTCAGGGCGACGAGTCCTGCGTCCTCGGCGCCGTCATGGCCTTTTTCGGCCCGGTCTCCGGACAGCACCGCCCGGATGTCCTGCATCTGGCCAAAACGGCGTACGTCTTTCAGGAGGGCTTTTTCGTCCACCGTGTATCGGAAGGTGACATCCTCGAACTCAAGCACTCCGCGAACGTCTCGCAACACGGCCGCACCGGCCTTCTCTGCGACTTCCAGCGGTAGGTCAAGCACCTCAAATACACGCTCGAAGCTCACCATGGACGTGGCGAAGTCGACGGGGGCGTTGGTCAGGCTCTGCAAGGCGCCGTAGAGGTTGCCCAGGTAGGCGCCCAGGGCAACGATCGTGCCGATGGTCAGCGTGCGCTGGATGACAAGGAAGCCACCGATGCCATATACCAGTGCCATTCCGATCGAACTCAGCAGACCCACGCTGACGAAGAAGAGCGTGCCGGTCACTGCCCGGCGGACCCCGCTGTCGCGCACGTCCGCGGCCCTGTCCTGGAAGCGCTCGTCTTCCTCGGCGGTCCGCCCAAAGAGCTTGACCAGCAATGCGCCGCTGATGTTCAACAACTCGTGCATGACGGCGTTCATCTTCGCATTGAAGTCCAGCTGTATGCGGGCGAGATCGCGCAGGCGATTCCCCAGGTGGCGCGCCGCAATCAGAAAGAGCGGCAGGATGGCGATGCTAATCAACGTCAGTCGCCACTCCAGCGTGAACATCACAGTCAGCAGCACAACCGCCTGGATCAGGCTTGTGACGATGTTGACGAAGGTGTTGCTGATGGCGTTCTGAGCGCCGACGACGTCGTTGTTCAGGCGGCTCATCAACTCTCCGACCTTCGTGTGTGTGAAGAAGCTCAGCGACATCCGCTGCAGGTGAGAGAACAGCGCACAACGCAGATCGTAGACCACGCCTTCGCCCACCCGGGAGTTCAGCTGCCGCTGCTGCACGTTCAACCCCCCGGTCAACAGGGGGACTGCCAGCAGCCCAAGAATCAGCCACATCAGGCGAGAGAGATCCCGCGCCGGGAGAGTCCGGTCAATCAGGTCCCGCAGGATCAGGGGGGTCAGGAGCGACAACCCCGTGGTGGCCAGCGTAATGGTCAGCATCCCGGCAATCCACCAATGGTACGGACGCGCGTACTGCAAGACGCGCCGCAGGAGACTCCATGTGACCTGCGGTCTCTCGTCGGGAATGTTGGGAGAATAGATCATCCTACCCGCGTGTATCATGTGGATTCACCTCGAGACATCCCAATCCGTCAGACGAAGGACACGGCCCTGAGCGATCCCCGGGGATGCTCCCACGAGAATGCCGGGACTCTGTTCGCGATTTCCGACCGCCGAGGGCGTCCCGACGCCAGCAATCACATCGATCGGGTCGGCCCCTACGCCAAATACCGCTCTTGGCCGAAGACGGCCACGATCTCACCGTAGTAGATCCGGTGATAGTCCCGCCGCGGGTATTTCCCCTCGATGCCCGGATCCAGGAAATGGGCTCTCTCCATGTCGTCCCAGTAGATCTTGCGGCACTCCAGAGCCAACTCGGCCTCTTTGTAGCTCGGGGCGGCGATCATCTTGGATGCGATCGGGGTCAGCCCTGACTCGGCGATCTTGTCCCCGTCTCGCCCCGACTTCGAGCCAAGAAGATCAAGCGCCGCGGCACGCCGCTTAGGGAACGCGCACACCGTAAACGTGTCGTACCGCTCCATGAACTCATACGTATAC
>CAYQUY010000212.1:0-4778 GCA_964420755.1 uncultured Anaerolineaceae bacterium | reverse complement strand
CAAGTGGCTTTTCGGCGGGGTGCGGGACGTGCGGGCCATGGCCTCCCGCCTCGTTCCAGAAGCACAAGCCGAGGACAACGGCCTGATGCTGGGGCGCCTGGCCAACGGGGCAGAGTACCAGCTCTACACCAGCTGCACCATCGAGATCCCATGGACCGAGCGGCTGGAGGTCTATGGCAGCAAGGGAGGCCTGGTCATCGACCAGCTTGCCAACCCGGTGGCCAAGTACTTCCAGGGCTCCGGGGACTTCGAGGGGACCGTCGTTGAAGGGGTTCCCTTCGACCCCTTTGCCTGGAAGCACAGCTCCATCGTCGCCGAGGTCAAGGACTTCGTGTCGGCGCTCGCCGACCGGCGGCGGCCGCTCGTCGATCCATCGGACGCGCTCTACGCTCTCAAGGCGGCAGAAGCAGCGGAGAGGTCTATCCAACTCGGCGAGCCTGTCGCACTCTAGGTGGCCGAAGTCCTTTCACACGGTGGGGAGGCAGACCATGTCGGATGATGCGTTCAAGCCGATCGGGCTGGACCGATCTCGCCTGTCAGCCTTGATGAAGCAGAGAAACCTCGATGGGATCTTCCTGTCCTCGCCCGAGAATGTGTTCTACACGACCGGTTATCCCACCTTGCCGAGCAGCGGCAATCCAATCGTGTACGCCCTGCGCAACCAGCTGCCCTTCTTCACATTCATCGGGAAGGACGGGCAAATCGTGTTGTTGTGCTGGGGGCCGGCCACCATGGGCCTCGACTACGGCGCCGACGAGGTGCGGGCGTTCTTCACCTATGCGATGTCAGTTGACGAGCTGACGGCCTTGATCCAGGAGAAGCTGAGCCCCGGCTGCACCGTCGGCGTCGAATCGACATTCCCCTTCTACGCCATCCAGTTGATCCAGGAGCACGCCCGGCCCGCGGCCCTTCCGATCATCGACGACCTGATGCTCAAGCTGCGGCTCGTCAAGTCCCCCGCCGAGGTCGACCGCATCAAGAGGAGCACGCGGATCGTCGATCAGGCGGTGCTCGAGCTGGCGCAGAATCTGCGGCTGGGGATGAACCGCCTGGAGCTGATCCAGGAGGCCAAGGTCTGCCTGATGAAGAACGGCGCGCAGGGAGTTGACCACGTGACGGTGGCCTTCGGGTCGGCCAACCCCGAAGTGGCGCTCGGCGAGATCCTGGAGGAGAACCAGATCGTCACCCTGGACCTGGGCGCAGTGTATGAGGGCTACGTCTCGGACAACCGGCGACTGGCGTATACGGGGCAGGTGCCCGACAGTCTCAGGCAACTCCACCAGAAGCTCTGTTGGGTCGTCGCCGAAATGGGCAAGGCGCTTCGGCCAGGCAAGACCTTTGCCGGGCTGCATGCTCATGCCTGCCAGCTCTACGCCGACATCGGCGCTGAGCCTCTCTTCCTGCATGTCGGGCACAGCATCGGCCTGCAAGTGGAAGAGCAGTGGATTCTAGGCGACGATCCCACCGCCGTCGAGAAGGGCATGGCCTTGAACATTGAGCTCTATTCGCCCAGCGATGAGGGCGTGATGATCGGCGACGAGGAGACCTTCGAGGTGACCGGCGGCGAGCCAGTCCAGCTGAGCAGCCTCCTGCCAGAGATCATCGAGCGCAGGTTCTCCTGATCCGTCAGTCTGCGCAATGACCTGTTCCTTACGGAGGGAAGGCCAGATCCAGAAGTGGGAAAGGAGAGACACATCATGGCAGACATCCAGCCCTATCTCCAGAAGATTATCGACCGGCTCGCTGTTCCCAGCGTGCAGGTCAGCTTGAAGAGCTTCACCAGGAACCTGCTCTTCAAGTTCACCGACACGAATGAGGATTGGGTCATCCGCTTTGTCGAGGGCCCGAAAGCCACCGTGGCGAAGGAAACGCTCGAGAAGCCAGATATCACGGTCATCACCAGGACCGAGATCCTGGCCAATGTCATGGACAAGAAGCTCAACCCCATGACCGCCTACATGCAGCGCAAGATCCAAACCAAGGGATCGATGGAAGACCTGATGAAGCTGCAGAAGCTCATGCTCTAGGCGTGCGGTTCCGTCGGCCGTGAGTCGACCGGCCTTTCGGGGGGCATTCGGAAGCCGGCCACGCCGCACTCCGATTCGAGTCTCGGGTCGGCGGGGCGTCCGAGACGCCCCGCTCTATGCGCAGGTGGGGGAACCCAGACATGACCACAAGCACCGCAGCGATCCCCAGACGATCCATCGGATACCTGCTCGGCATGACCAGCCTGATGTTTGGGGCGAACTTCGTCTGGATCTCCTACAATTCGATCCTGCTGCTACCCCTGGTTCAGCGGGTTGTCGCCCCCGAATACTCCAGCTTGACGGTTGGGCTGATCGCCTCGCTCTCGACTTTCATCGGCATCACGGTCAGCCTCCTCTCGGGCATCATCAGCGATCACAGCACCAGCCGATGGGGCAGGAGGGGACCGGCCATACTGATCGGCGCGCTGGTCGGGCTGCCGTTCATCGTGTGTCCCGGCATTCTCCGCCTGTCCCTGCTCACGATCACGATCAGCTACCTGGGGATGCAGTTCTTCACCAACGTCGCCAACGGCGCCTGGTGGCCGCTCCTGGTCGATACCGTTCCGGAGAACCAGCGCGGCCTGGCGTCTGGGCTGCAAGGCTTCCTCACGCTTGTCGCAGCCGCGGTGGGCTTCGCCGCCGTGACCTACCTGAACGAGGTCAACCGGGCAGGCACGGCGTTGATCGTCATGGGAGCGCTCTTCGCGGCCACCGGAGTCGTCAGTGCCATGGCCATCCGGCCGTACGACAAGCCGGTCGAGGGCATCCAGGGCATCAGCCTGCGGAAGGCCTTCCGAGGCATGTTCTCTGTCCGTACCCGCGTCCCAGTCTTCTTCTGGCTGGTGTTCAGCGCCTTTCTGGTCAACATGGGATTGAATAGCCTGCAGTACTTCGCCCGAGACTTCCTTTGGATCTACCTTGGCCTGGCTAATCCGGACGCCGGCTTGCGGATATTCGGTCTGCTGAACCTGGTGATCACAATGTTGGCGGCCGTGGGAATGGGGATGCTTTCCGATCGGTTCGGCAGGCGGCGCTTGATCCTGCTCGGCGCGCTCGCCTCCGCCCTGACAACGGTGCTGATGGCGCTGACGCGCGACTTCGCCCTCTTTCTGGTATTGGCGGGTATCCGCTCTATCGCCACCGGCCCGATCGTGGCTGTGATCCCCGCCCTGGCGAGCGATCTCTCTCCCAAGGATGAGGCCGGGCAGTACATGGCCTACTCGAACCTTTCGACGGGCGTGTCTGCTGCCGTGTCCTCGCTGCTGTTCGGCGCCATTCTCAACATGCATGGCGCGGCCACCGCCCAGAGCTTCATCCTCCTGTTGGTCGTCGCCGCGGCCTTCTATCTGCTCGGTGGCATCGTCTTCCGGGCGAGGGTTCCACAGAGGGAGCTGGACGAACGGATGCGCGCGGCGGCGACGGCCTAGTGGCTTAGTATGGAAGTCCGATGGGCAAATGGATCTACCTCTCACCGCACTTCGACGACGTAGTCCTCTCCGCAGGAGGGATGATCTGGGAGCAGACTAGGCGGGGCGATTCCGTCGGGATTTGGACGATCTGCGCCGGCGACCCGCCTGCCGATCGGCCGCTCACGGACTACGGCCAGATGCTGCACATCTTGTGGGAGCTCGGCGAGGACGTGCCCCTCAAGCGTAGCCTGGAGGACGCGGCCTGCTGTCGGGTTCTGGGCGCGTCCTTCCTCCGCTTCACGGTCCCCGACAACATCTACCGTTATCTGCCGGGGACGGAGGAGGCGGTCGTCAAGGTGCCCGATGACAACCTCGGCCCGCTGGAGCCGACGGAGTCCTACCTGATCCCTCACGTGGCGGATTTCCTGCGCAAGAACGTCCCCGACGACGTTGAGCTCGTAGCGCCGCTGGCCATCGGCGACCATCGCGACCACGTCCTGGTTCGCAGGGCGGCCGAGAGGCTCGGCTTCCCAATCTGGCACTACGTCGATTTCCCCTACGTGACGCGGAAGGAGTACGACCTCAAGGAGTGGATACCGGCTGACGCTCAGACCCTCTCGATCCCGATAAGCCCCGCCGGGCTGAAGGCGTGGCAGGAGGGGTTCGCCTGCCATCGCTCGCAGATCATCTTCTTGTGGCCGGATGAGGCGGAGATGCGAGCCGCAATCGAAAGCTACCTGTGGTCAGGCGGCGGCTGCACTCTTTGGCGGTTCTAGCGATTCGCCCGAGAAGCCGGAGGCGAAAGGCCTGCGCGATTCGGTTCCCGGAAGCGGGCGCGGCATGTACGCTCTGACCAGGTTCTGGAGGATTGGGAATTCGCTGACATAGGGATCGGTTCCCGCTTGTGCGCGCAGCCGCCTCAGGGTCCCCAGGGGTGGTGGCCGTCGCGATGCGAAGGAGAGTCGGGTGGATCCACTGATCATCACTGCCACCGCGAACATCTGCTGGCTGAACCCAGAGGTCCCCTACCCGAGGAGCCCCGAGGAGATCGCCGACGAGGCGCGCCTGTGCGAGGAGCGGGGGGCGACCATCTGCCATGCGCACGCGGAAGGGCGCTGGGCTGAGACCATCGAGGCCATCCGGCGTCAGTCCGGCATTGTGATCCAGTGCGGGATGTCCAGCCTGCCGATCGAGGAGAGGATGGACGTGTTCCGGCACAGAGCCGACATGGTCTCCATCATACTTGGCCACCATGACGGGCCTTCGTGGGCAAGGAGTTCCACGTACTCCACCCACGCCAGGAACTGATCCAGTACATGCGGCTGTGCGCCGAAGACAGGGT
>CAYQUY010000211.1:0-4792 GCA_964420755.1 uncultured Anaerolineaceae bacterium | reverse complement strand
GTCCAGTGACCACCTGGTCCCGCTCAGCTTCCGCGTCATGGCGATCAGGACGGGCGATTCCCCTTCGCTCTGCGCCATACGACCGCCTCCCCCCGTTCCATTTGCCAGCCCGAGTATAATAACCCCGTCTCAGGCGCTCTGGACCTCTCGAAGGGGCTGGGTTCACGCCAAGAGCCATGTCTGAGACAGCCGCTGCCCCTTCGAGTCGTTGGCTTTGAGGCCGTCGGATGCCTGAACCGCTCGCTTCCGGGCAGGTCGTGCGAGACCGCTACGTCATCCGCATGATCATCGGCCGTGGCGGCATGGGGTCGATCTACCTCGCGGAAGACAACCGCCTGCCCGGCCGCCTGTGCGCGCTGAAGGAAGTCCACCAGGAATCCACGCTCCCTGAAGCCGCCCGAGCCCAGGCCCGAGAGCAATTCTATCGCGAAGCCTCCGTCCTCGCTCGTCTGGATCACCCTAATCTACCCAAGGTTTCGGACTATTTCTCCGAGGCCGATCGCGACTACCTCGTGATGGACTACGTCCCTGGTGACGATCTCAAGACGCTGATGGACCAGGCGAGACGCAGCGGCCGGCGTCTCCCCGCGGCCGAGGTGCTCCAGTGGGCGAACCAGCTCGTTAGCGCGCTCGAGTACCTCCATAGCCAGGACCCGCCCGTCGTCCACCGAGACATCAAGCCGGGCAACCTGAAGATTACGCCCTCGGGCCTCGTCAAACTCGTGGACTTTGGCCTTGTGAAGCAGATGGCGCCCGACGAGGTGACGGTCACGGTCATCCAGGGGCGCGGCACGGCGCAGTACACCCCTCTGGAGCAGTACGGCGGGGATACGGGCCACACCGATCCCCGCAGCGACATCTACTCGTTCGGCGCCACCTTCTACCACCTGCTGACGAACCAGCCTCCCCCCGAAGCCAAACTGCGGTTTCTGAATTCCGCCATCCTGTCACCGCTTCGGGCACTCAATCCCGAGGTCAGCCCTCAGCTCGAGCATGCCATCCTTTGGGCCATGGCGCTCCATCCGGACGACCGTCCCCAGGACATTGCCGCCCTGCGCCGCGCCCTGCACGGGGCAATGGCCACCACCGAGCTTGTCGACCGACTGGCCATCGCCTTCGCCCCCCAGCGCTTCCTCCCCAGCCGAAGGGACCGCGTCCTAGCCTCCATCGCCGGCGGCTTGTTCCTTCTGGCGATCCTGGCTACGATCATTTAGCCGATCGCCACGGCCACAATCGGGCCACGATCAACCCCACGATCGCCCCCAGGATGCCCAGCATCGCCGCAGACAGCGGTCCCAGGAATTGCAGCAGCGTGCGACTGCCCGGAAGCCCGAACGCCAGGTAGTTGTAGGCCGCCAGTCCCCCTATAGCCGCCGCCAGCAACCATCGAATCCAACCCTGCGGGTCATCGACCTGCCGTCGGGCCAGGCGCCAGCTCGCGGCCAGGACGGCTCCGATGCCCGCCATGCCCAGGAGGAAGTGGGGGAAGCCGACGTCCGGTGTCCCTCCCGGCGATGCCTCTTCACTCGCCGGCGCGGGTGTCGAGGGGGCCGGCGTCTCGGTCGCAGGCCGCGTTTCTGTCGGGATCGGAGTTGGCGCGATCACCGTCACATAGGCAGGTACGCCCTCCTGGACGTTCAACTGCAGGATCGTTGAGGATCGAGCCGGGTCGCTGGTGGCCGTGATCTCGAACAACCCCAGTCTCTCCAGCGTCACCTCAACCTGAGCCACTCCCGATGTGGTCGTGGATCGGAGGACCATTGGAGCGATGGTCTCCGCCTGGTAGCTCAGGGTGAATTCCACGACGGTCCCGTCCGGCACCGGGTGGCCATTGTGATCGAGGATGAGGCCGGTTTGGACCTGGATGACATCACCCACGATGTAGCCCGCCTCTGGCGTTCCCTCGCTTGCCCCGGGCTCCGGGGAGATCACGGTCAACGAGATCACCTGATCCGGATCGGGCGAGGTGGCTGTCAGCAGGTCATAGCCGATCCCCGGGACACTGACAGGAGAAGCGCCAGGAGGAGAAAGCTCCTGGAAGAGCAGCCGGGCCGCGACTTCGACGAACGCCGACTCTCTCGAGTACAGGCCATAGTACACATCGACCTTGCTCAGATCGGTCGAGTCGAGGTCGTAGGGCACGCCGAAGGCGAAGACCACGACCCTGGCTCGTTGGGCGATATCGGGTCGACGGTCAAGCAGGAGCTTAAGGGCATTGGATCCATAGGCACTGGGACTACTGCCCAAGGTCGCGAACACAAGCCAGCTGGCCGATTCGAGAGCGTCGCCTACCTCCTCGGCGGAGGAAATGGCGAAGCCAAGCGAGGACGGCGGCGGCTGGCCGAGATAGGCTGCCAGGTCCGCCATGCTGTACGAGGCCATCGTCCAGCTGCCGACCTGCCCGGCGGCTCCGGGGCCGTAGAGGCGCAGGATCGTCCTCTCGAGAGCGTCCACCTCGATGCCAGGTGACGGCGTGCAGGTCGAACACTGTGTTGCCATCCGCACGTCGGTGAGAAAGACGATGCGCTCTCCCATGCGAGGCGGGGCGCCGAGCCTCTCCTCGACCTCCCCGGCCGAGGGGCTGATGAGCGTCGCCCCCGCCCTGGCCACCTGCTCCGCCACCCCCGACCGACCGATCAGGCTAAGGCTCCCCGCGTCTGGCAGTACGTCTTCCAGCGAGAATCTCTCGCCGTACAGGCGCATCTTGAGCCCAAGGATGCGGAGCACGGCCTCGTCCACCCGTTGGGCAAAGAGGGAGTCCTCCTCGTACTTCTGCGCGAAGAAAGCCAGGGTGGCGCGGATGGTCGTAGCCTCGTCGGGATCGCCCGTAGACTGGAAGCTGGAGAGGAGCAGCAGGTCATTCCCTGCCAGGAAGGCGTCCCGCGCCACCAGGTGGCCACGAAATGTGAGCTCGCGCGGGTCATAGAAGCGGCGAATAGCCCGGGATCCGAGGGAGTCACTGACGGTCACGCCTCCGCCGGCCCGCCAGGTGGCCAGTGGCTCGAGGGCCATGATGTCGGCGAAAGCCTGCGGATCGAGACTCACAGGTCGCGTCGTCGCTCGGATGTTGTCCTGGAAGCCCTGGTAGCGGATGTGAGCCCGGAGCAGCGCGTCAGTCACGCCGGGGTCCTCGCCAGGGGCAGCGGCCGTGACCGCGAAGAACGGGGCCAACTCGATCCGTTCGAGCTCCTCAAGGGACTTCCGCACGGTCGCCACTTCCTCATCCAACGGACGGTCGCTGCCGCCATGGCCCGGGAAGTGCTTAGCCACGACAGCCACCCTGCCCCCCGAACCCGAGTGAACCCCTTCGATGTAGGCGCTCCCCATCAGGCTGACCCAGAAGGGATCCCCGCCGAAGGTTCGCACGCCCAGGTCACCCGGGCCTTCCGGCCTGGGATCCTCCAGGACGTCCAGGGACGGCCCCAGAAGGAGGTTGATGCCCAGCGCCTCCAACTCGCTCCCTAGCACTTCACCGACCGCTCGGGAAAGCGAAGGATCCCAGGTTGCCCCGATGGCCATCTCCGAGGGGATGTCCGAGAGGCCCGACAGGATTTCCGAGTAGGGCGTTCCACCGCCCTCCTGGCTTACCGCAACAAAGAGCGGCGCGTAGCCTACGGGAGTCGGGGTGCTGGTCTCGCTGTCGCCTGGAGGCAGCTCCAGCGAAGCCTCATACGCAGCTGTCTGCAAGGTGACGATGAGCGACTGGGCGGCCTGCAGGGTGTTGGGTGAGTCGACGAAGTTGTCGTTGCGCGCTTGCAGGAGGACGCCTGAGATGCGTCCGGTGCGGATCAGGTCGAGGATAGGATCATCCGCTCGGGGCGCGCTGCCGTGGAAGGTGACCAGGAAGAGCTGCCCTACCCTCTCCTCGGGCGTCATCTGCGCCAGCAGAGCGGCGGCGGCATCGGACAGGGGGACCTGCCGATCGGCCGATGCCAATGGCGGAGCGAGGGAAAACGATACCAGAAGGGCGATCAGGATACTCCGCCGCATGCGACAGAGTATACCTGCGCCCGCGGCGCCGTACAAGCTTGATCACATCTTCATGCCGGCCCCGAGCGTCGGTCCTCTCGCGATCCCAGCAGGGTGAGGAGAGCACTCCATCGGATAGAACCCCGCCCCAGGCCCGTCTGGAAGAGCGCTAGCTAGGCGGCGGGCCTCCACCCGCTTCTCGCGCTATCCCTGCTTCCCTTTGACGTCCTGCGGGGGGAGAGGACCGGGGGGTGAAGCTGGGAGAGGGAATCGTCCGCAAGCTCCTGGTACGGCAGTGACGAGGATAGGATCCCAGAGGGCGGTCTCTCACGCGCGCCGGACAGAGGAGAGGCTGGCTTCGCGCTCGAGAATCTCTCGCAACGTCCTTCGGCGTTCCGGGCCGCTCAGAAGCTCGAGCCGTCGGATTCCTAAGGGGTCGATCTCCTGCCGCAGGAGCCGGATCTCCTCTTCGGTCGGCGCCGGTGTCAGTGGAACATCGTCCCCGATGCCGAGGTCGAAGCCGGTCTTGGCCTGAACCCTCTCTTTGGTGACGCCCGGATGGAGGTGGGTCAAGCGCATCCGTCTGCCGGCAAAGTCAAACTGGCCGAGGTCGGAGACCAGATAGTGTGGCCCGGTCCCCCTGCGCCTGGCGGGGTGATGCCCCAGCCCTGAGAGGTAGTCCAGGCGTTCCACAAACACAACCCTTGAGTGCCGAGGCACGTACAGATAGATCTCCGTGCCCACAGGCGTCACATCGGGTATGCCTCCGGAGCCAGGCAGGCGCATCCGCGGACGCTGGTGGCTCTGGCCAAAGGCGATGTTG
>CAYQUY010000210.1:602-4794 GCA_964420755.1 uncultured Anaerolineaceae bacterium | reverse complement strand
AGCTCCAGCATGACCACTACTCTCCCAGGTAGACCTCGACGACAGTCCGACTGGTGGCAATCTCCTGTGGGGTGCCTTCGGCAATCTTCTCCCCATGGTGGAGAACGATGATCCGGTCACAGATGCTCATGATGGCCTTCATGACGTGCTCGATGATGAAGATGGTGGTTCCCTGCTTACGGATCGCGGCGACCAGATCCATGGCCTGAGCCACCTCGGTGGGATTAAGCCCGGCCATCAGCTCGTCGATCAGGAGCAGCTCGGGCTTGCTGGCCAGGGCTCGAGCGACTTCCAGTCGTTTCTGGTTGACCAGCGTCAGGTCTTTGGCGGGCACTCCAGCGACGGCCGACAGACCCACGAACTCCAGGAGCCCTGCCACTTCCTCGCCCGTTTGCTTCGCGGACATACCGCTCCGGTCTCCGAAAAGCGCACCGACCAGGACATTCTGAGAGGCCGTCATCCGGCCGAAGACCTTGACCGACTGGAACGTCCTGGCCACCCCTTTGCGACAGATCGTGTGGGGTTTCAGGCCGGTGATGTCCTCTGCGCGGAATCGGACGGTTCCGGAATCGGGCTTGAGGGCACCCGACAGCAGGTTGAAGAGCGTCGTCTTGCCCGCCCCATTGGGCCCGATCAAGCCGACGACTTCACCTTCGCCGACTTGGAGATCGGCGCGGGAAACGGCCGCCAGCCCCCCAAAGTGCTTCGTGATCCCTTCAACCTCAAGCAGGTTCACGCTTGCCTCTCAATTTGCGCCAAAGCGGTATTTGGGCCAACTGGACCAGCCCCTGAGGCAGATACAGGATGGTCACGACCAACACAGTGCCCATGACCAGCATGTAGACGTAGGCGAATTGGGTGATGAGGAGCTCTCTCAGGAAGGCAAATACCACTGCCCCCAGGATAGGTCCCTCGAATCGCCCCAGACCGCCGAAGACCGCCATGGCGATTGCTGTGAAGGAGTAGGTGTAATCGAAGGCCATGTACGGGTCGACGTAGGTCCAGCGTGTGGCCATGGCCGCACCCGCCGCCCCGACGAAGACCGCGCTGATGGCGAAGACGATGGTCTTCACCGCGCTGACGTTGATCCCAATGTGGGCCGCAGCGTCTTCAGCCTCCCCGATGGACTGCAGCGCCAGCCCAATCCTGGAGCGGCGGATCAGGTAGCTCGTCAACAGCAGGGCCACCAGGATGCCGAGGATGATGTAGTAGATCGTGAAATTGTCGGCGAAGACGACGAACCGCCCCCGGACGCCCGTGATATTGACCTCATACCAGAGCAGCAGATACTTGATCAGCTCGACGAGCCCAAAGGTGAAGAAGGCGAAGTACACGCCCTTCAGCCGCAACGTCAGGGCGCCAACCAGCGCGGCCAGGCAGAAGCTCGCCAGACCGGCGGTCAGGATGACCAGCGGCAGCGGTAATTGCTCGCCCAGGATGGCTGCAGTGTAGATGCCCACCCCGAAGAACGCGGCCGTCGCCAACGATATGTATCCCGTCGGTGCGGAGAAAAGCACCCAACTCATGGTCAGGATAACGTACAGCAGGATGTTGGTGACCATGATGACGGTGTAGGCTGAGGCGTACAGCGACAGCGTCGCCATCGCCGCCAGGAGCACAAGCCACAACAGTGCTGTGCGCAGTCTGACCCAGGAAGCCCTGCCCGTCCGCACGCCGCTACCTCCCCATGATCCCGGTGGGTTTCACCAGCAGCAGCAGGGCAAAGATCAGGTAGTAGGCAGCCAACGTCAGCGCGGGCTGGAAATAGCTGACGATGCTTCCAATGAGACCCAAGACGAAGCCCCCGATGAAGCTGCCCGGGATACTGCCCAATCCGCCCAGGACAACCACAATCATGGCGATGACGGTGTAGTGGATCCCCATCACCGCAGTCACCGGATAGCACATGCTGATCAACATGCCGGCGACGGCCGCTAGGGCAGCACCCAGGCCGAAGCACAGCGCAAGTACCTGGTTGATATTCACTCCCATCAGGGACGCGGTGGTCGGGTCCTGGGCCGCGGCCCGGATCGCCTTGCCGATGCGGGTGCGCGCCAGGAAGATGTAGAAAGCCACGCCGATCACCAAAGCGGAACCGAGTGTGAGCAGGCGGTTGGCGCCAAACAGAACCCCAGCCACATCGACAGGAACCGCAAGGTAAGAGTAGGCCCGCGTGTCGGCCCCCCAAACAACCAAGGCGATGTTCTGGATAATGAATAGCAGACCGAACGAAGCCAGGAGCGAATTGCTCTCGAAGACGCCCGGCGAATCCGACGAGGCCATAACCCGAATGTACACCGTCCGGTGCAGGAGGTAGCCCAAGGCGAGAGCAGCCGGACCGCAGATGATCAGCGAGAGCAGCGGGTTGATGTGAAACGCCATGTAAAGGGACCAGGTGGTCATGCCCCCCAGCATGATGAACTCACCATGCGCCACATTCAGCACCCGGGCGACGCCGTACTGCAGACTGAGCCCCATGGCGATCAGAGCGTACAGTCCTCCGACCAGCAAGCCGCTGATCACGACTTCGATGATAGGCTGCATGATGCCGATGCCCCCGTTCTTGGTGCTCGAAAGAGCAGGCTGCCCAAGAAGCGCTCAAGAGCTCACGGGAGCCACTGACGCCCGTAGGGCAGTTCTTCTGGCGCCCTTTAGGCAGCCTGCTCGAGGACGTTGCGCAAGTGCCTTGGGTCGATGCGCGCCTACGCGCCCCAGGCCGGCTTGGGATAGACGAAGTCCGCGGTGGCATGCTCTGCCGGCCCGACCACCTCATAGACACCGTTCAACCACTGGCCGATCTCGCCCATGTGGCAATCCTTGGAAAGCAGCCCGTTCTCAAACCAGGTGTCACCGAGAACGGTCTGGAAGTGCTGCGAGGCGATAATGTCGCGGATTGCCGTCTGGTCGAAGGTTCCCGCCTGCTCGATCGCCTGCTTCCAGACCTCCAGCCCCGCCCAGTAGAGAGGATGCCCCCAGGGGTCCTGGACATCCTCGGGCTTGCCCGCATACAGCTTGTCGAACATGATCCTGAGCGCTTCGGACTGCTTGGGGCTGCCGCTGGTGAAACCCATGACCCCTTCGACCATCGGGCCGAAGGCCGTGTGGAAGAAGCCGAAGTTGACCCCGGGGCCTCCAAGCCAGACCTTGGGATTGAAGCCCAGCTCGATCGACGTCCCCATGGCAGGCATGATCTGATCCGGATAGGCGAAGCAACAGAAGACATCGGCCTCCGAGGCCTGAGCCGCTCTGATCACCGGAGAAACATCGGTGATGTCGGGCGGAACGCTCTGGACCCCGACGATGTCGATTCCGACCTTGGGGAATTCGATGCCCGCCGCGCCGGAATACTCGATGCCGTGCAGGTCAGCGATGTACATGATGTACGCCGTCCTCGCGCCTCTTGCGGCGAGCATCGGGGCCAGGGCTGGCAGCTGGTTCCAGTCGGAGAAGCTCAGGGTCACGAACGTGTAGGGCAGGCTGGGCAGCATTTCCCTGATGGTCGAGGCGCCGCCCTCGGCGGTCACCAGCAAGTAGTTGTACTTGTTAGCGATGGGCGCCTGGGCATAGATGAAAGATGTGCCGCAGGCGGGCCACAGGAAGTCGACCTTGTCTTCGAGGATCAGCTTCTCCGTTAGCCGCGTCATGGTGGCCACGTCGCTCGTGTCGTCATAGATGAGGGTCTCGATGGGAAACGTGCCCAAGTCCCCCACGGTGATTCCCCCTGCGGCGTTGACCTCAGGGACCCAGGTCTCATAGATCGGCTTGAACGCCGAGTCTCCGATCACGGCCAGGGGGCCGGTCAACGGTCTCGACATGCCGACCACGATCTTCTCCCTGGCTGGCGCGCTGGGACCGCATGCCCCGAGAGCCAGTCCGGCGCCGGCCAGCCCGGTGACTCCCAGGAACTCACGACGACTCAATCTCTTGGTGCTCATCTCCCTCCTCCATCCTTGCTCTCGGGTTCCGAAAATCTAGTCCGCTCTCCTACCCTCATATCTGCCCTCCTGTGGCACGATCGGAGACGGTGCTCTCCTTGAGATCGCGACACTCCGGCCCCGGCAACGGGAGGCAGGTGCCACCCATCCGAGGCGACTACAGTGAACGTCTTCGGCCACAAAGACCCTCGCCAACGCTGAGAGCGACGGCTTGCCGCGCGCCGGGACCCCCCAGCGGGTCATCATCGTTGGCGCGG
>CAYQUY010000210.1:0-592 GCA_964420755.1 uncultured Anaerolineaceae bacterium | reverse complement strand
CCAGCGATTCGCCGGCGCCGATCGCGGCACCCGGTCTCAGACTAGGTCGCGGGCCTGCCCCACGTTCCCGGCCTGGGAGCAGGCGACGGACCCGGCGCGGCTCACTTGTAGGCCCCGTGCTCCTTGACGGCCTCAACCATCGCCTTGAGGTTCTCGGGCTTGGCATGGTCGAAGAACGCGCCGTTCGACAGGATGAAGCCGCCACCCTTGCCAGCAACGTCGATGAGCTTCTTAGAATACTCTTTCACCTCCTTGGGCGTGCCAATCTTCAGCAGAGTGGAGGGCACGTTTCCCATAATGCAGGCGGTATCGCCCATAGCCGCCTTGGCCTTGGCCATGTCGGTGGCGTCGAACATCCAGAGCGTCGTACCCTTGGGCAGGTCCTTGATCACCGAGAGGCGCGAGCCGTAGCCCCCTTCCGCCGCGGGGTTCGGCACGATGCCTTCCTCGATGAGGCCCAGCAGGACCTTCCTCAGGGTCGGCCAGTAGAACTTCTCGTACTGCTCGTCAGAGAGGAAACCGTCGGCCCCCTTGTGCAGCGGCACGAAGACGATCGGTATGCCCATCGCTTGAGCCGCCCCCACCCCGAGCT
>CAYQUY010000209.1:2085-4797 GCA_964420755.1 uncultured Anaerolineaceae bacterium | reverse complement strand
CGCTGACGTCGGACGATCTCCTCGGAGCCGCAAGCCTGCTCTTCGCCATCCGCCGCAGCCGAATGGGCCTTCAGACTGGAAGGAAGAGCAGCCAGGCAAGGGCATGCCTGTCCACACTCCGCGACTCGTATAGGGAGCGCATCGCTCCCTGGCTTGGTGGTGAGAGCGCCCAGGACGCCGCGCCCGACGCGTCGCTTGAGGCGGCCATGGTCGGGGACCTGCCGCGCCTGGCGGCCCTCTTCCGCCAGGCCGAGGATGCCTATCGGCAGAGTCTGGACGAGCGCTTCGCCCTCGACTTCGATGACCTTGAGCAGAAGGCCCTCGACCTGCTGCAGATCCCCGAGGTGCGGCTCCGCTGGCAAGCGGATCTCGCCGCGATCCTGGTCGACGAGTTCCAGGACACGAACACCCGGCAACGTGACATCGTTGATGCGCTCTGCGGAGGGTCAAGCGGGCGAGTCCTGGTCGTCGGCGATGCTCGCCAGAGCATCTACCGCTTCCGCGGCGCGGACGTCGCCGTCTTTCGCCGGATGGGAGAGTCGATCACTGCCCGCGGAGGCGAACCTATCGAACTGGACCTCACCTTCCGCGCCCACGATGGTCTGCTCCGCGCCCTTGATCCGCTCCTGGCGCCGATCATGGGGCAGGGGGAGGACCCCGACCGCCCCTATGCTGTCCCGTACACCCACATGACGGCGCATCGATCCGAGCCCGACGCCGGCGTGGAGAGCCCTTTCGTGGAGTTCGTCCTGGGGGTAGGGGGGAGCGCCGAGGCAGCCCGACCGCATGCCGCCCGCGCGCTGGTCAAACGGCTGATCGAGTTGCGCCAGGAAGGACAGCTTGCCTCCTGGGAGGACGTTGCGCTGCTCTTCCGCGCCTCGACCGGCTTCGGGGCTTACGAAGATGCCCTCGAAGCGGCCGGCGTTCCCTTCGTGACCGTCGCAGGTCGCGGGTTCTATGACCGGCCCGAGATCCGAGACGTGCTCAACATGCTCCAGGCGCTGGCCACGCCGTGGGACGACCTGGCGCTCGCCGGGCTCCTCCGATCCCCCGCCTTCGGCCTTAGTGATGTCGCTCTGTACCGGCTCCGATCCGGCGAGGGGACGTTGAGATCGATCTGGTCCGCACTTCAAGGAGATCTCGGAGTCCTTGATCCTCCCGACCGCGTTGCGGCCGAGCGAGCGCGGGGCTTCGTCGGCAGCCTCGGCCCCCTTGTGGATCGACTCCCGGTGGCTGAGCTGCTGAAGCTAGCGCTCGACCGCTCGGACTACCGCGCCGCCCTGGCCAGTGCTCACCACCGCTACTGGCGCAACGTGGACAAGCTGCTGACGGACGCGCACACGAGCGAGCTTGTGCGTGTCCGGGCCTTCCTGGAGTACGCTCGCACGCTCCGGGACGTCGGGGTGAGGGAAGGGGAGGCCCCCGTGGAAGCGGATGGCTCCGTCCGCCTGATGACCATCCACAAGGCCAAGGGCCTCGAGTTCCCATGGGTCGTGCTCGCAGACGCCTCCCGCCAGATCCGTAGCTCAACCCAGCCGGCCTACGTTTTCCCCGACACGGGTCTGGTGTTCTCGGGAGACAGGCACGAAGGCTCGTCCCTGGCCTATCGGCTTGCCCAATGGATCGATGAGCAACAGTCGACAGCCGAAGACGGCCGGCTGGTGTACGTGGCGGCCACCCGTGCTCAGGACAAGCTCGTCGTGAGCGGCCACATCACCCGCTCGCAAGCCAGCTGGCGGGCCGACGGGTGGTTAGGACGATTACTTGAGATCGCGGGATACGACCTTGACGCCCTGGCCAGCGCGCCCGGGCAGTGGCAGCCAATGGAGTTGGCCAGCGGAGCGATCGTGACCGCGGTGGTCGCCGCCCCGGAGATCCCCTACGTAGAGTTCGAGGGAGCGCCGGCGCAGATACCCGCGTCGGTTGCCGGCCAGGCCCCCTTGTATCGGTCGGTGATCACAGCGCCTGCGGAGGCGCTGCCAGGGGAGGACGAAGAGGAGCCCCGTCGCGACTGGCGCACGACGGGAGAGCGCATTCATCCTGCGGCCGCGGTCGTCGGTTCGATGGTCCACAAAGAGATCGAGTCCTGGCTGTTCCCGGGCGATGAGGGGCTTGAAAGGCTGCTGGCAGCGATGTCGCTCGATGCTGGTCTTGTGGATCCACACCAGCAGGCCGAAGCAGTTTCTCGTGCTCGAATGCTCCTTGAGCGCCTGCGGGGACATCAGCTTTGGGCGGAGCTCTCCGCGTGCGACGAGCGGTTCCAGGAGGTCCCGTATAGCAGGGCTCTCCCCGGGGGTCGAGTGGATATGGGGGTGATCGACCTTCTATACCGGCAAGGCACGAACTGGGTGCTCATCGATTTCAAGATCGACGAGCTCAGAGATGATGCCGAGGCGGAGGCCGCAACGGACAAGTACCGCGGTCAGATGGAGCGCTACACCCGGGCGGCGCGAGGATTCCTCGGTGCTGATGTCCTTCCTCGACTTTGCTACCTGGACTACTCGAATGAGGTCCGTCTTGTCTCCCTCTAGGAGTTGCAGCCGTCAGAGGGCTCATGCGCCATACTCATGTTCCTCGCCGCGATCGGGGAGATGAGTCATGTCCAAACGGCCCTACGAATACGTCGATGAGGCCATCAGGCTTGCCGAGGCCGGAAACTCTGCCCGCGCTGAGGCGGCCTTCAAGAGGGGCGTTGAGGAGTACCAGCGCCAC
>CAYQUY010000209.1:0-2075 GCA_964420755.1 uncultured Anaerolineaceae bacterium | reverse complement strand
GCTCTCGGGCGGCTTGGAGCCTTCTACGTCGAGCAGGGCAGACCGGACGAAGCCCTTCCGGTGCTGAGGAAGGCTGCTGCCGCTTGGGACCCTCCGCCTGCCGTTTTCGCCGACCTTTGCGGCCTCCTCGCCGACAGGCGCGAGCTTGACGAGGTCTTTCGGACCCTCGATGCCTGGCGCCACAGCGAGCAAGAGCGGGTGAAACGCTGGGGGAACATCCGCGACGAAGGACAGCTTGCCCGCCAACTAGAAGGTCCTGCCCGGTTTGCTCTGGGCCTCGCGTCGCGCCAAGCGGGCAAGGCCGATCTCGGTGCGGCTCTCCCGTTCTTGGACCGGTTGCTCCCCTGGGTGAAGGCCCAAGGGATGGAGGATGCCTACTGGGAGGCGCGCGGTCTGATCGGTTCCGCCCACGAACAGACGGGAGATGTGGACGGTGCAGTGAAGCACTATTCCCAGGCGGTCGAGGAGGGATCTACTGACCGGAGGACCTTCACTCGACTGCTGATCAACCTGGAGCGGCGCAAGGAGTATGGCCAGGCCCTTTCCGTATGCGACCGTGCGATAGGACTCAATCCGGACGCCAACTGGCTCCTGGACCTTCGCAAACGCCGGGCACGGCTTGAGCCGAAGGCGCAAGGGGGCAAGTCTCGTAGCAAGGAGGTCATTCCGGAGTTTTCCGTGCGCGCCGGCGAGAACCTCATCGACCTCAGACTGCAGCAGAAGGTCTCTCCAATGCCCCAGCACTTCGCCCTCCACAGAGGCTCAGGGGTGGCGTTCCTCTCCCAGGGCGGCAAGACGCCGAAGCTTTCGGCATACACCATCCCCGAAGGCGAGGTGCGCTGGACGGTGACATGCGATGTCTCGGGCCTGACCCTCGGAGGTGACGCGGTTCTCGCATGGACGCGGACGGCGGCGGTTGGAGCCGGTCCGACGACCCTGAGCTTCTACGACCTCAACGGTGCCTTACGCGCAACAGCTTCAATTCCCGATGCCATCAGCGAGGTTGCTGGCCATGCGCGTGGGTTCTACGTTGGCTGCAGGAGTGGTTCGTTGTATTCCTTTGATGCTGGGGGACGACGCCTGTGGGAGTATCGTGTTCCCGGATCGCAGGACATATTCGATTCTCCCTACCTTCGGCCATGTCCCTACTACGTTGACACGGACCAGGAGGGTACCTTTGCGGTCTATTCGAGCTTCGCCGCGGTCGAGGCAATCGACGCCTCGGGCAAGCGGCGGTGGGCCTGGGAGGCCAGCGAGAAGTCAAGCAAGGAGCGTGTTTCTTCGGGCGGCATCACCATTGAGGTCAGCATCAGTGCCGGCCCTCCGCTGGTGAGATCCCTTGCGGTGGCTCCGGACGGAAGCGGCGTTTTGGTCACAGCGGGGGAAGACGTTCTGTGGATGGATGGTCAGAGCGGGAAGGCTCGTCCGGTCGCATCCCCCAAGGAAACGTCCCGAGCATGGCTTGGCGTCCCAGGCTCAGACAATGTCCTCTTTCTCTCGAGGGGAGGGGTCCGGGTCTACAAGGCCGGCAAGAACGTCGGGACTCTGAGCGATCTTGACTATGTAACTCAAGTCGCCCTTCACCCCGAACGTCCCCTGTACGCTGTCTGTGCCCGCCGCGACTGCTGGTTGGTGGACGGAGATGGCAGGAAGCCTGTCCAGCTGGAGTTCGCTCGCGACCCCGTCGGAGTGGCCTTTGCCGGCGGTCTCCTGGTCGTCGCGGCCGGAAGCGTGATCGTCATTGATGCACAGAAGGTTTTGGATGCCACCAGCCGGTCGGGGCGCCTCAGGGCTGAGGCGAAACCCGCGATGCGAGCACCCGATGCCCAGGCCTCTCCCGAGCCGGCAGATACCACCGCCGAACGATCCTCGGTGAGGGCACATTTCACCGAAGTCACGATCCCTGGTCGCAGGTCGCCGCTCCCTGCGAAAGGCAAGGCCCTGTATATCGACGAGGGTGGGGAGGAGGTCCTCATCGAGCAGCTGGCGCTGGCCCACTACCGGGAGCAAGGGTACCAGGGACTGTGGTCGGAGAACCACTACTGGTGGCAGGTGATGACGCTGCTCTACTGGGA
>CAYQUY010000208.1:3247-4937 GCA_964420755.1 uncultured Anaerolineaceae bacterium | reverse complement strand
CTGGCTTGCGTATCGAGCGATCCTCCGGCTGGTGCGCATCATCGGCCGCGGCCGAGGGCGGCCGGATTGGAGGGCGGTTCCCCCCGGCTAGGCGCAGTTCTGGTCAAGACCGCCTCGCTCTCGCCAGTCTTCCGTGCCCGTCCCGTCACCAGTATTCTGCACGCTTTCATCGCCTGGGGCTTCACCTACTATCTGCTGGTCAACGTGGGCGACGTCCTCCAGGGCTTCCTACCCGGGTTCGTGTTTCTGGGCCAAGGGTGGATTGGCAGCCTGTATCGGCTGGGTGCCGATGTCCTCAGCCTGGCCGTGCTGCTGGGGATGGCCGCGCTCATCGTTCGGCGCTTCCTGTTGAAGCCGGCCGCGCTGGGCGTGCGCGAATCGACGCTCTTGCACTCGAGGGCACGCCGCGGGATCCAGCGGGACTCGGCCGTTGTGGGCGGATTCATCCTTCTCCATGTCGGCAGTCGCTTTCTGGGCGAGTCCTTCCATCGGGCCGCACTAGGGGCTGATCCCTGGCAACCATTTGCCACCTTCCTGTCAGGGGCCTTCAGCGGCTGGTCCCCTCAAGCTCTGGTCGCGGCCAGGCATGTGTCCTGGTGGCTGGCGCTCGGGCTGGTCCTGGCCCTCATTCCTTACTTCCCGCGTTCCAAGCACCTTCACCTGTTCTTCGCGCCCCTCAACTTCCTGCTCAAGCCCCGCCGCCGCTCGATAGGTGAACTCGACCCGCTGGACTTTGAAGATCAGACGGTGGATCAGTTTGGTGTCTCGAGGCTGGAGGACCTGTCCTGGACAGGACTGGTGGATGCCTACGCCTGCATCATGTGCAACCGGTGCCAAGAGGCTTGCCCGGCCTATGCCACCGGGAAGGTTCTCTCGCCGGCGGCGTTGGAGATCAACAAACGCCACTTTCTCAACCAGGAGGGCGATCGGCTGGCTCGCGGCGAGGCCAGTTCGCAGGCGCTGCTAGAGTTCGCCATTCCGGCGGAGGCGGTGTGGGGCTGCACGGCGTGCGGCGCCTGCATCGACATCTGCCCCGTCGGCAACGAGCCGATGCGCGATATTCTGGAGCTGCGACGGTTCCTGGTCCTGACGGAGAATGATTTCCCCGATCAGCTTCAGGCGGCCTACCGGGGCATGGAGAGGACCGGCAATCCATGGAACGTGGCGCCCGAGAAGCGGATGGAATGGTCGGAGGGTTTGCGAGTGCCGACCGTTGCGCAGAATCCGGGTGCGGACATCCTGTGGTGGGTCGGATGTGCGCCGGCCACCGACGCACGGGCGCAGAAGACCGCTCGTGCGCTGGCACAGGTTCTCAACGCGGCCGGCGTGAGCTATGCCGTTATGGGTGGTGAGGAGCGCTGTACAGGGGATGCGGCGCGACGTTCCGGCAACGAGTATCTCTTCCAGGAGCTGGCCTCGAACAACATCGAGAGGCTCAGCCGCGCGGGCGCCAAAAGGATTGTGACAACCTGCCCTCACTGCCTTCACACCCTCAAGAATGAGTACCCTGCCTTTGGCGGGAACTACGAGGTCCTCCATCACACGCAGCTTCTCGCTGAGCTGATCGCCGCGGGCCGGATCCGCTTGAGGGGCGGGAATGCGGTCTCGCCCGTCTCGTTCCACGATCCGTGCTATCTCGGGCGCCAGAACGGCATCTTCGACGCGCCGCGGTCAACACTCCGGGCGGCGG
>CAYQUY010000208.1:0-3147 GCA_964420755.1 uncultured Anaerolineaceae bacterium | reverse complement strand
CGGGCGGCGGTCAGGTGTGGAAGGAGGAGGAGCACGGGGAAGAGCGCGTGAACGCAGCCCGGATGCGGGAGGCGATGGCAACGGGGGCCGCCGAGCTGACGGTCGCCTGTCCCTTCTGCATGCTTATGCTCAGCGACGCTGCTGGAGATCGTCTGGCGGTCCGGGATCCGGTCGAGATCATCGCCGAGCTTCTAGCGCCAGAGGGCGAGCCTGCGTCCGCCCGCGCCTGACCGTCGCCCTGAGCGTGTCTCCCCTCCCGCTGCGTCGACGTCAGGGGCTCGGCGTGACATGGCAGGGACCACAGGTTACAATCCCTCCATCTCTCCGGAGTCAGAAGGAGCCGGGAATGCCAGAGTATGACGTGATTGTGGTCGGCGCGGGGCCAGCCGGATACGTGTGTGCCATTCGCGCCGCCCAGCTGGGCAAGAGGGTCGCGCTTGTCGACCGCGAGTGGCTTGGGGGTGTCTGCCTGAATGTGGGCTGCATTCCATCTAAGGCTCTACTCAAGAATGCCGAGGTCGCCCAGACGCTGAAGACGCGGGGCAAGGAGTTTGGCTTCGAGATCGAGGGCCTCACGCTCGACTACGCCGCCGCGGTGCAGCGGAGTCGGCGAGTCTCGGAGCGGCTGGTCAAGGGCGTCGCCTTCTTGATGAAGAGGAACGGCATAGCGGTGCACATGGGGGCGGCTCGGCTGGAGACGGTGGGGCGCGTGGCGGTCACCGCCTCCGACGGGACGCGGCAGGACCTGCAGGCCAAGGACATCGTGATTGCCACAGGCGCCAAGCCGGCCGTCATCCCGGGGCTCAAGGTCGACGGGCAACGCCTGGTCACCTACCGCGAGGCGATCCTGAGCGAGCGACTTCCGAAGTCGGCGGTGATCATCGGGGCAGGCGCCATCGGCCTCGAGTTCGCCACGGTCTGGAACGCTTACGGTGTCGACGTGACGCTGGTCGAGATGCTCCCCCGCATCGCCCCACTGGAAGACGAGGAGGTCAGCAAGGAGCTGACCAGGGCCTTCAACAAGCAAGGCGTCAAGACGCTCGCCGGCTCGAGGGTGGAGGGGGTCGAGGTGCTTGAGGACAAGGTCAAGTTGAGGATCTCCAGCGCGGAAGGGGAGAAGGCGCTGGAGGCGGACCTGGCGCTTCTGGCGACCGGCTTCACGCCCAACAGCCGCGACCTCGGCCTGGAGGCCGTGGGCGTCACAATTAGCAGCCGGGGCTTCCTAGAAGTCGATGAGCGGATGGCGACGAGCGTGCCCAGCATATGGGCCATCGGGGACGTAACCGGCAAGCTGATGCTTGCCCACGTGGGCTCGGCCATGGGGATCGTCTGCGCCGAGAACATCGCCGGGGTCGAAACGGTTACTCTCGACTATGCCATGATGCCGCGTGCGACCTACTGCCAGCCGCAGGTTGCCTCGTTTGGCTTGAGTGAGGCGGAGGCCAAATCCAAAGGCTGGGAGGTCAAGGTTGGCAAGTTCCCGTTCCAGGCGAACGGGAAGGCGCTCGGGCAGGGGGACTACGCCGGCTGGGTGAAGCTGGTCACCGATGCCAAGTCCGGGGAGATCCTGGGCGCGCACATGGTCGGCCCCGAGGTCACCGAGCTGTTGCCTGAGCTCACCCTGGCCCATAGCCTGGAGCTGACCGCCGCCGAGATTGCCCGCAATGTGCATGCTCACCCGACCCTGAGCGAGGTGGTGATGGAGGCAGCGCACGCGGCCGAAGGCCAAGCGATCCACCTGTAGATGAGTTGACTCAGGATCTGATTCCTTCGGTCAGGAGGAGCTGTCCGATGATGGCTTGGACAGCCCCTCTTCCTTAACCCTCCGACCCGTGGGTCCCTTCCGAAGCGACGGGGGTGGCAATGGCTGAGGCCTGGGATGCGAGGGTCAGGTACTTGAGGCCTCAGCCGGTTCTGAGGGGAACCGGGGCGATCCTGGGCCGGCCGTGCGCCTGGGCCACCTGAGGGGAGCGACCGGAAGGGTCCGCCCTTCAGACAGCCCTTCGTGGCGTCGGGGCGTATACTGGAGTCGGGGGGAGCTACCCCGGGGAGGAGCCCGTGGCCGATCAAGAGGAAGTCACTCGCGTCAAGGAGGCGCACACAGAGGCCCTTCTGGCTCGGCCGAACGTCGTGGGCGTGGGCGTAGGCTACAAGGTTCGAGGCGAGGGGCGGACCGAGATCCTCAGCGTGGTGGCCCTGGTGCGGCAGAAGCTACCCCGGGCGCAGCTTGCGACAGGGGCCCTTGTGCCCCGACAGGTCGACGGAATCCCGACCGATGTGATCGAGGTCGGGGAGCTGAAGCCGCTGCAATCCCGGCTGGGGCGTTGGCGTCCCGCACCGGGCGGCGTCAGCGTTGGACACTTCGCGGTGACCGCGGGAACTCTGGGCTGCGTGGTCCGCGACCGCGAAAGCGGCCACCGTCTGATCCTCTCCAACAACCACGTGCTGGCCAACTGCAATGCGGCGGAGGTTGGCGACGCGATCCTGCAGCCCGGGGCGGCCGACGGCGGGGCGGAACCGGAGGCCGTCTTGGCCCGGTTGGAGCGATTTGAAAGGATCCGTTTCGAGGGTAGAGGCCGGGTTGGGCAGGATGGAGATACCACTGGGGCTGGGGGAGGTGATGGGGATGTGGCTGGCCGCGTGCCCGATAATCTGGTGGACGCGGCGGTCGCCCGACCTGTGGAGGAAGGGCTCGTTGAGGACGAGATCCTGGAGGTAGGCCGGGTCGAACGGACCGTTGAGGCGAGCCTGGGTATGGTGGTCCGAAAGTCTGGGCGCACGACTGGGTTGACGAGGGGTCGGGTCACGGTCGTGGATACGACGGTGACGGTCGATTACGGCGATGTGGGCGGGGCACGCTTCGAGGGCCAGATCGTCACCGAGGCCATGTCGAGTCCGGGGGACTCGGGTTCGCTCCTGGTCAGCGGAGAACCGCCCGCGGCGGTTGGCCTGCTCTTCGCCGGCTCCGACCAAGCCACGCTGCACAACCCCATCCAGGCTGTTCTCGAGCGCCTGGGGGTGAGCCTGTGATGGAGACGCCGCGGCCACCTGAAGAGGCACTGGTCCGGGCCCGCGCGGTTCACCTGTCCTACGTCGACGAGCTGATGCGGAAGGAGCCGGAATACCGGCCTGAAGAATTCGTCGATG
>CAYQUY010000207.1:0-4965 GCA_964420755.1 uncultured Anaerolineaceae bacterium | reverse complement strand
CCCTCGGCGAGGGCAAGCCAGTCGATGGCCCGCTCCAGCCAGGGTAGGCTGGCCGGGTTGCCCCAGGCGACCCACTCCACCTGGGCATTGGCAACCGGGCCGCCAAAGTAGTACTCGGCCTGGATGCGAGCCGTCAATGCGTCGCCGGCGCCGACCTCCGCCGCGGACGGCTCGACGGCGACGCTGATCTCCGGCTTGCGGTACTCGGCGACCTCGAAGGAGATGCCCCCGTACTCGGTCTGGACCGAGTAGATCCCGAGAGAGGCCAGCTGGCTCAGGCTGACGTCGGCGCTGAACGTGCCGTAGTCCGAGAGGGGTGCCTCGCCGCTGTACACTAGCTCGCCCATGCCATCGTACACGTCGACTGGGACCGTGGCCTGGTCGGGCAGCTGGTAGCGCGCCTCCTGCACCTGGCGTACGACGCCGCGAATGTGCACGGTCTGTCCCGGGCGGTACAGTGGGCGCTCGGTGTACAGATCGATGACGGTGCCCGGCTGGTCCAGAGTCAGCCAGATCCCAGAAGCCTCGGGGGTGATGCCGTCGGACCAGGTGGAGGCGGTCAGGCCAAAGGATCCTGCCTCGGGCGAGCCACAGATGGCATAGACGGTTTCCCAGAGCTGCTCGTCCTGGCGTGCCTCGTAGGTGACCGTCCATAGGCCCTGGTCGCCGGTGACGCCGGTCGTGATCGTGTTGCCCGTTTCGTCAAGCAGGCTGAGAGGCAACCCGCTCAGGGGTTGGCCGGTCGACAAGTCTACGGCCCAGACGAGCGTCTGGCTGGCGCTGTACTTGAGGACCAGCTCGACCTGGCGCACGATCAGCAGCCGGGCTGAGGGCCCGCTGTCGTCCTCCGGAGAATCGAGGGTGACCAGGTAGAACCCGGCCCCCAGCGGGGACGACTGCAAGGCGACGCTCAGCGTTTGGGTGACGTTGGGCTGAGAGGGCACAGGTTCCTGCCACTGGCGGATCAGCTCGCCCTGGGGGTCGGCCGGCGGGTTGTAGGCAAACTCACTGTTCTGCGCGAGGCTGAAGAACCGATCCTGGGTCAGGCGATACAAGGCGAAGTTGATGCTGCCGATGTTGCGAGCCTGGACGTCAATCACCGGCGGGCGATCGGGGGTCAGGCTGAGGACCGCGCTGTACCGGGAGAAGCTAGCCAGTGAGGGCAGCGGCGCCGTCTGGAAAGTGAGGAGAAGAGGCTCAGCCAGCGGCGTGCCGTAGACGTCCTGGGCAGCCATTGCTAGATTGAGCGTGTAGGCCGTCGAGGGCAGGAAGTCGCCGTAGACGTAGGCGATATGCTCGGCCTCATTCCAATCCGTCCCTAGATTCTCCACCGCGGGCGTGATCTGGAGGCCCTCCAGGATCGAGGCTCGATCCATCGCCGAGACGAAGGTGATCTGGACAGGGGTGTAGGCCGGCAGCTCGGCGCCGGGCTGGGGGAGGGTCCTGAGGATCTCTGGGCTGCGTACCACATCGAAGGCCGTGTGGAATTCGTCTTCGAGATTGCCTCCGCCCGCGCCAAGAGCAGCGGTGGAGACGCGCAGGAAGACCGTGGTGCCGTAGGGGAGCAGGTCGGTCGGGGTGAATGTCAGGACAGTCCCTGCCTCGTTCCAGGAGTAGTCGCCGGGGACGGGTTGGGAGCCGGAGGTCATGACGACCAGGGCTGCCTGCGCGCTGGGTCGGTCCATCGCCTGGCTGAAGGTGATGTCGATCGACGTGTCGCGCGGGATGTCCGAGACGTAGTTACCAGGCTCGATGGAGACGACTCTGGGGAGGGCGGTGCTGAACGACCAGGTCAGAGGCTCGGCCAGCGTTCCGCCGGTGAGATCGGTCAACCTGCTGTCGAGGCGAGCGGTGACGGAGATGCCACCGCGGAAGGCGGGATCGGGCCGGAAGACGTAGATGCCCGTGTCGATCCACTCTCCCTGTCCGTCCACAGCGGGATCGAAGCTCAGCGGCTGGGGCAGACCTTCGGTTACCTGGAGGGGGACGACCGGGCGGTTGAACACGACCGTCACGACCGATCCTGGGTCCACGCCCTCGGCACCGGGGGATGGCAAGACCTGTGTCACCTCGAGTGGGCCGGCCGTGGTGATGTCCACGGTGATGGGCTCGGCCACGGCCAGGCCCTCCTGCGATCGCGCCGCGGGGCCGATCGTGACAACGTAAGTCGTGGACCGGGCAAGAGGGGCTGAGGGTTGGAACTGCAGCGTGGACTCATCCGGCCAGGTGATCAGCCCCTCGACGGAGGGCTCGATGCTGAAGGCCTGCTCCACGAGAGTGTGGTTCATGGGCTGGTCGAAGAAGAGGGTGATGGCGCCATCCGGGCGCATCTCCTCTCCGGGAGCCGGAACGGTTTCGACCAGGGTGGGCGGCAGCGATGGGAGCTCAGCCGGGATGGGCGTGGCGGTTGCGCCTTGCCCGCCAAAGAGACGCTCCAGACCGGGGATGCTGCAGGCCAGCGAGACGAGCAAAAGCAGGCTGATCGGGAGGACAAGGCGGTTCCGGCCGGACATGGTCGCTCCTCTGACGGTAGGTGCTGGCAACGAGTGCAATCATTATACCTGTGGGGGCCGCGCCAACGAGCCCCGTACCCTTGGTGTAGGCGCGCTCATGCCGCCCCCAGGCAGGCAAGAGCGGGCGGAGACGATATAGCGCTTGGGGGTGGGGCTAGACGTTGAAGCGGATGTGGATGATCTCGCCTTCGGCGACGACGTAGTCCTTGCCTTCCAGGCGAAGCTTTCCCTTGGAGCGGGCTTCGGCAAGCCCGCCCAGGGCGAGCAGGTCCTCCCAGGCGATCACCTCGGCGCGGATGAAGCCCCGCGCCAGGTCGGTGTGCACCGTGGCGGCGGCCTCGAGGGCCGTGCCCCCGCGGCGCAGCCGCCAGGCACGGACCTCGTCCTCCTTCATCGTGAAGAAGGTTTGCAGGGCCAGCAGGTCATAGGAGGCCCGGATGACCCGCTTGCGCCCTGGTTCCTGGATGCCATACTCCGCCAGGAAAGTAGCCACGTCCTCCGGCGGCAACTGGGCAATCTCCATTTCTATCTTGCCTTGCAGGCCGAGGATCTCCACCCCGGTAGGGGTCGGCCCCAGGCTGGGCATGGCCTGGCCCTCGCCCAGGTTGATGACGACCAGGACCGGCTTGAGCGTAAGCAGGCCCAAGCCGGCCAGGTTGCGCTGTTCCTCAGCCGTGAGGTTGAGGCTGCGCAATGGCTGCTCCTGACCCAGGCAGTCGGCCAGGCGCTGGATGAGGGTGATCTCGCGTTCGACGGTGGCCTTGTCTCGCCCTCCTCGCTGGCGCTCCTCGTTGAGCTTGGCCAGGCGCCGTTCGGTGATGATCATGTCATTGAGCAGGAGCTCGGTCTGCAGGGCGGCCAGATCGCGGGTGGGGTCGAGGCTCCCAGAAGGGTGAGCCATGTTTGGGTCCTCGAAGGCGCGCACCACCTGCACGAAACCATCCATCTGCGCCAATTGACCCACGAGGGCGGCGGGCAACCCCTCCTGGGAAGTCTCGCCCTCGTGCTTCCCCTTGGCCAGACCACCAATGTCGACATAGGTCACTTTGGCGTAGATCGTCTTGCTGGGCTTGAAGAAGGCGCTGAGCGCGTCCAGACGCGGGTCGGGGACGTCCACGACGGCGGTGTGCAGTTCCATCCGACCGCCGCCACCCATGGCGCCGGTTGGCTGGTCTTGCCCTGTCAGGGCGTTGAAGATCGTCGTTTTGCCTGACGCTGGCAGGCCGATGATTCCGAGTTGCATGTCACCCCGCGCCTGAGCCGCGCAACCTGGGCAGGGAGGGCGCCCCGGAGAGGCCGAGCGCGCGGCTGATGCTCATGCCTGTGCCGGAGCCGTTGCGGTGACCAGAACAGGGGATTCCTGGGAGCCTCAGCATCGGTCTCCGCCGAGGCTCGTGCTTGACCGGCTAGAAGCGTCTGGTATACTTCGCCTGCGCCGAAGTGGCGGAACTGGCAGACGCGCGCGACTCAAAATCGCGTTCCTTCGGGAATGTGGGTTCGAGTCCCACCTGAGGCACCAGCGATTATAGCATAGCAGTCCCGGCGGGCTCCTCGACCGGGACTTCGTTCTTGATGACCCTCATCGATCCACAGGGGTCGCGCCTCAAAGGCCATCGGAGTGGGAGGGCGGGTGTCCTGATGCCCTCGACCTTGCGCCATTTGCCCAGGGCCCCTGACTGTGGCACAATCCGAGGCAGCTATGTCCACGAGATCCCTGGGGCTACGCTTCCTGATCGGGTTGGTGGCCGGCCTGATTGTGGGCGTCGTCTATGGCTGGCTGGTCGAGCCGGTGCAGTACGTGGACACCGCGCCTTCCTCGCTGCGCGCTGACTACCGAACCGACTACGTCCTGATGGTGGCCGAGGCCTACAGCGCCGACGGGGACCCGGCCCTGGCCCAGATGCGTCTGGCCAGCCTCGGCCCGCAGCCCCCCATTGACATCGTGGTCGACGCCATGCAGTACGGCATCGACCACAACTTCGGCCGGGCTGACCTGGAAACCCTCAATCAGCTGGCGTCGGTCCTGCGGATTGCCTCCCCCACGGCGGAGATCACGAGCCCATGACAGCCCGTGCTTGGCTCCCCGTGCTGCTTGGTGTGATCGTCGGCATCGCTGGCGGGCTGTACTATGCCTGGGCCATCGATCCCGTCGAGTACACCGATACCTCGCCTGCCTCGCTGCGGGCCGATTTCAAGGCCGGCTATCTCACCCTGATCGCCTCGGCCTATGCTGCCGATGGCGATCTGGGGCGTGCCCAGGCCCGGTTGGCCCTTTTCCCTGACCCCGATCCGTCGGAGTCCCTGGCTATCCTGGCCCAGCAACTCTTGGCGGCTGGGGCGCCCACCTCGGAAGCCCGGGCCGCGGCTCTTCTCGCCAGCGACCTCGACAGAGCGGGCGCTACCGCTTCACCCGGGATTCCCTCGGCATCACCGCTCGCCCACACCCTGACCC
>CAYQUY010000206.1:0-4995 GCA_964420755.1 uncultured Anaerolineaceae bacterium | reverse complement strand
CACGCCAACCACCAAGAGCAGACCTAAGAGAATCAGAAGCCGGCCGCGACGCATTGGGCCTCCTTATCGGGGCAGATTCGACACCTTCAAAGACCTGTGTCGGTATGATAACGGTTCCAAACCAAAAGTCAAGCCAGCCGTCGAGCCTGGCAAACTTCTATTGAGTGATACCTGGCCCTTCGATGCAAGGAGCCCTATCGGCGATAGGGCTCCGGTGCGATCGGCAGGGGATTTTAACCGCTCTCGTCACCCAGTGCAATGGGTCCTAGATGTTGCTCACGATGTTGCTGAACACTCTGCCGATGGCAGGGCCGAGCAGCACAAGAATGACGATCACGACTACGGCGACCAAGACAAGGATCAGCGCATACTCAACCAGCCCCTGACCTCTCTCCTTCGGAGCGAACAACATGTCACTCACCTCCTTTCTGTATCAGATTCTCTGTATCAGATTCGCATAGGTTTTGTCCCATGCTGGCTACATTATAGGAGTGGACCCCCTGGGGAACAATAGGACATCTTTCCGATGGGGCCTACCTTCGAAGACCGGCTCCTTGCGTCACGCAATCTTGACAAGAATAGGCTTATTCGCCTGTCGGGACACTGAAGGCAATCCGGGAACCCTTCCCCGGAGAGCTGCTCACCTCGAAATCACCCCCAACCAGGCCTATCCGTTCCTGCAGCGTCTTGAGGCCCCGCCCAGGCCCTTCGGCAAAGGCGGCGCTCTCGGTATCGAACCCGCGTCCGTTGTCCTCAACGCTGGCACGAACCTGGTTGGAGTCCATGTCCAGGGTCACCTTCACATGTGTCGCCTGCGCATGCTCCCGGACATTGGCCAGCAGCTCTTGAAGCGCCCGGAAGATCAGCACCTCGATATGCGATGGCAGCCGGCGCTCCTTCCCGGTGAACACAGGGGTGATGTCCAGGCCCGTGCGTTCCTTGTAGGCCTCAACATAGCGCCGGAGCGTCGGCGTGAGGCCCAGATCGTCGAGCATCATCGGACGGAGCTCGAAGATGAAATCGCGCACATGGCCGAAGGTGCTGCCCGCGCTGGTCTTGAGATTCTTGAGCTCTTCACGTGCCTTCTCAGGGTCCGTGTCCATCAGCCGCAGGGCGATCTCGGTTTGGAGGATCAAGTTGGCAAGCGCCTGAGCCGGGCCGTCGTGCACCTGGCGGGAGAGTTTGCGGCGCTCCTCCTCCTGCGCCTGGATGATGCGCTCAACCTGGCTGCCGGCGGCTTCTTTGGGGGCCATCTCTGGCCGCGCCGTTCCCCCCTCCAGGAGTTGCAGAGTCCGGGTGATGGACTCGGCGTAGCGCTTGAGGTGCACCTGGTCGCTCTGGAGCTTCTCTAGCTGGCCGCGCATGGTGAAAAGGCGCTGTTGGGCGTCCTGGGAGGCCTCATAGGCCGACCGGATGTCCTCACGGGGCACGGTGTCGAAATGAGCCTGGAGTTGGTGCAGATGGGCCGTGATCGAGGCGTTGCGCTGCGCCAGTTTGTCGACCTCTCCCTGGCTCTGCTCTACCAGGAGGCCGATCTCCTTCATCTCATTGCGGACTTGCTCAAGCTCCGCCCGGCTGGTTTCGATGAACTCCTGCAGGGGGCTGAGGGCTTCGGCCTCAGGGGCTGGGGGCATGAGATCCGGGCCTCACTTCCGCGTGTCTTGCAGGCGGACCCACCCGTGGCGCAAGGCGTACACAGCCGCCTGCGTGCGGTCTTCGATGTCGAGCTTGTGGAGGATGGCGGTCATGTGGTTCTTGACGGTCTGGTGGCTGATCCCCAGTTTCGTGGCGATCTCCTTGTTGCTCAAGCCCCGGGTCACAAACTGAAGGATCTCCATCTCCCGTGGCGAGAGCGGCGTGAAGGCTTCGACATCCCCTTCCAGGTGCGGACGGCGGACAGTCTCGACGCCGCGGGACAGCCACTGCTCGAGACCGGTCTGGTCGTAGACCTGATCCCCGACGACAAAGAAGCCTCGCGCTACCTGGCGAATCACATCCACGAGCTTGCCGGCCTGCACGTCCTTGGAGCAGTAGGCCGAAGCCCCCGCGCTAAAGGCGTGGAGCACCTGCTCCACGTCGTCGTACGCGGTCAGGAGAACCACCGATGCGTTGAGGCGTTCGGCCATGATCTGGCGGGTGGCCTGAATCCCATTCATGTTGGGTAGGTTGACGTCGATGAGGGCTACACGAGGACGTAGTTCGCGCACCATCTGCAAAGCCTGGTCGCCCGTCGTGGCCTCGGCCAGCACCTTCATGTCCTCTTCCGATTCGAGGATATTGCGAACGCCCTCGCGGAAGAGAGGGTGATCGTCAACGATTATGACCCCGATGGTTTCCATGATCTACCCCGCCGGCGCTAGACTGAGAAAAGTATAGCACAGGCACCCCTTGGCGGGCAAACGGCGCAAGGCGCCAGCGATAGACAACCATGTTCTCGCCACCCGCGGCGGGGCTGAATCTGGCTGTGCCGACATGCAAGGGTTGGGCCAGGCTCGTCAGCAGCGGATACCAACCCGGGAAGGTCATCAGGTAGTCGGCGTCACGCTCGTCCAGATACTGCGCCAGGGCCGTCTCGTCGCGCAGGATCGGGATCACTTCTGGGGACACCAGGCCCGCCAGATCCAACAGCGGCCGACTTCCAAAGTAGCCCAGGGCACCGATGTCGTGCGCGGCGATCAGCGCCTCCGGCTCGGTGTTGTCCGCGATCCAACGAGCTGTATCCACCATCTCGGTCTCGATGATGGCCACATCCTGCGCGTAGGCCCGACAGCCCAGGAGCCAGAAGACAGCCGTCACCGCGCCGAGCGTCGCCGGCCACGCCCGCGAGAGGACCCATCGCCATGGACGAGCCGCGGCCGGTTGGATCCAGCTGAACATGCCGTCCAGCCCAACGACGGCCAGCACGGGGATGGTTGGCATGGCATACCGGGCATGTTGATAGGTGACCGGGAGCCGAACAGCATATGTGCCGAGGTAGACTGCCATCCAGGTCAGCGGAGCCAGGCGAGCCCAGTCTCGGGCTCGCACGTCCCGCCAAATCGTCAGCAGCGCGCCCAGGGCAAGAACCGATCCCGCGCCAACAAGAGGGCCTCGCGCCTGGGCCAGCAGCCGCTCTACAAGGGGCGTCTGGCGCAGGACGGCGTACTCGGCTTGTTTGGCGTAGAAGGTGCTGGGCCACCACTCGCCCGAGAGCCGGAAGTTGAAGGCGAGGTAGGGAGCCAGGAGCAGCCCGGCGCCGAGCGCAACCAGCGACAGGTCTCTCAAGAGAGACCGAAGCCGCCGTCCGCTGGCGGCGATCCCCAGGCCGACCGGGACTACGAGCGAAAGCGCGTCCGGTCGGATCCAGGTGCCCAGGCCGATCATCAGCCCCAGGCCCAGCGGGCCAGGCTTGCCCGATTCGAGAGACCAGAGCACGAGGACCACAATCAGGGCAAGCGCCAACGTCTCCATCCCCGACAGGCTGGCCCAGACCAGATGCCACTCCAGGACAACGCCCGCGCCTGCCACCACCGCCCAGGCCCGCCAGGCGGGCTGACGCAAGGCAAGCCATCGCCCACATGCCCAACCCAGCACGGCGAGGAGCAGGATGCCGAGGCCATACGTCCACGCCAGGGGCGCCATCCCCAGCCAGCGGCCGAGGGCCAGGGCCGCCGTCCACAACGGGCTCGTCGAACCCGCGCTCGGCTGGCCGGCGACGAAGGACCATTCGCCCCTCTGGACGAGGTTGCGGGCGTAGGTCTGGTGAATCCAGGCATCGTCGAGGGGGAGCCCGAGCCTATAGGTGCGCTGGCTCGCCCACAGAAACGCCGCCGTCGAGAGGGCGGATACCAGCAGGATCAGACCAAAGGTCCTCAAACGGATCATGGCTGAGACTCCGGCATGACCTCCAGCAATACGACTCTCCCACCCCGTGAGAGAGACAGGGTCGCTGCCGGGGACAACCGCGGAAGAAGCGCCGGGGTCTCGTACAGCTCGGCCAGGCCCGCCGGCCGGTTCGAGTCGAGGATGACCCAGCTCACCCCGTACCGGTTAACAACCTGGCGCAAGGTCTCAGGCGACCCATCGGGGATGACAACGGCCTGCAAGCCGGTGGATAGGTAGAAACCCGGCGGGTTGTTGACGGCGATCACACCCGGCGAGGGATCCAGCTCGAGCAGGCGCCCACCCACCTCGGCGTAGCCAACCTGGCTGGCTTCCCATAGAGGCTCGGCCGGGCTGTTGCCAACGACGCGGCTCCAAAGCAGGCCCAATGTAAGGGCAGCGGCTATGGTCACGCTGGCGACGCCAAAGACGCGGAATGCATGCGAGGGATTCCATCCTCGGTTGCGGCCGCCCCACGCGACGAAGGCATCCAGCCCGGACGGGGCCAGCGCCCAGAGGACGGGCATGAGCGCCGTGCTGGAGTGGAAGAAGCCGCCTCGGCTCCCGGCAAAGGGGAAAACCACGGTCATGACCACTAGCAGGGACAGCAAGTAGACGGTCGAGAGACGGACGAGCGGATGATGGCGGAAGCGCCACCCTCCCGCCGCCATCAGCGGTCCGAGGAAGACCAGGCCGTTCACAAAGACCAGGCTCTTCAAGTTAGCCCAGAGAGCATCCAGCCTGGCGGACAGGATGGCGCCAACACCGGCGTGCCACCAGCGTTCTGGAGTCAACAGGGACGCTGGATAGGAGAAGAGCTCATCGTAGTCCAGCAGCCAGAGAGTCCTGCCCGCGCCTGGCGAGAGAAGGGAACCGCTGACAGCAAGGTTGCGGGCCAGCCAGGGCGCCATCACGACGAGGTAGCCGAGGGCTGCCCAGAGCAGGCCGGACCATCGCCGTCGACCCGACCAGCCGATCGCCAGGAGCGCCGGGATCCACAGGAGCAGACCATCTGCGCGCGTCAAGTGGCAAAGCCCTACCAGGGCGCCCAGTGCCAGCCAACGGCCGGCGCTGGGACGAACGGATGCCGCCGCCGAGACCCATAGCGCCAACGCGCCCAGCACGGCGTAGAGC
>CAYQUY010000205.1:0-5028 GCA_964420755.1 uncultured Anaerolineaceae bacterium | reverse complement strand
CGCTCGAGCTGTTGTCCATCCCCCTCTATGTGCTGGCCGGCTTCGCCTACCCTAGGCTCGAGTCGGAGGAGGCGGCGCTCAAGTACTTCCTGCTCGGCGCCTTCGCCACCGGGTTCGTCCTCTACGGAATCGCCCTGGTCTACGGGGCGGCCGGGACGACCCGCCTGGCGGGGGTCGTCGCTGCGATCATGGCAGGGGTTGCCTGGCCCGGCGGGCTGCTGGTTGGGGTCGCGCTGATCCTGGTCGGCCTCGGGTTCAAGGTGGCGGCCGTGCCATTCCATATGTGGACCCCAGACGTATACCAGGGCGCCCCTTCATCGGTGGTGGCGTTCATGTCGGTCGGGGCGAAAGCGGGCGGGTTCGCGGCCCTGCTGCGCGTTCTCGTCACCGCCTTCCCGGCGCTCTCGGGGACGTGGGGAACGACGGCGGGCTGGATCGCCGCGGCGACGATGATCTGGGGCAACGTGGCTGCCATCGCTCAGCCAAACATCAAACGAATGCTGGCATACTCAAGCATCGCCCACGCTGGCTACCTCATGATGGCCCTTGCGGCGAGCGTGGAAGCCCGGGTTGCGCCGCAGGCGGTGAGCGCCACGCTGTTCTACCTGGTGGCCTACGCCGCCGCCACCCTCGGGGCCTGGGGCGTCGTGGTGACGATGGAAAAAGAGGAGGGTGCCGGTCTGGCGATCGCAGACTACGCCGGACTGGGGGTTCGCCGGCCAGGCCTGGCGCTGGCCATGACCGGTTTCATGCTTTCCCTCACAGGGGTGCCGCCCACGATTGGCTTCGTGGGCAAGTTCGTGCTCTTTCGGGCGGCGATCGACTCGGGTCTGATTGGGCTGGCACTGGTGGGTGTGCTCACCTCGCTCGTGTCCGCCTACTACTACCTGCGCCTCGTCGTGGTCATGTACATGCGCACCGGGGAACCGGAGCCGCGTTCGGAGGGCTGGCTGAACGCGACCGTTGCCCTGACCGCGCTGGCTACCATCGGCTTTGGCCTTCTCCCTGGCCCGCTGCTGGCCCTCGCCGAGCGAGCCAGCCTGCTCACGTTCCTTCCCTAGCGGCCGGATCAGTCCCTTTCGGTGCCAGCTAGTTCCGACGGGAGATTCTTCGCTCCAACCAGGGCCACGGCCCTTGAGGTCGGTGGATGCCCAACGTCTCTCTCGACGCCGGTGATGATGTCCTGAGAGCCTTCGAGCCGGAGAAGGCAATTCCCCGTGGCGGGGGACCGCTAAGGTGTCCAGCCGAAGGGCGGCTCGTCTCTATCCGTCGGGCTCTCCCCCGTGGATCCATACGCGCCTGAACAACGCGGTCTGAACAGGCGTACACTTAACCCGAATCTGCCTCGGCGATCGTCGCCGGGCCGGATCCTCGCAACGAGGCTACTGCCCGGGTGTTCTGTCTCATGCATGGCTGATCGGTTGGATGCCAGCAAGGAGGTGGCGATGGGTCGCATGAGCCCGTTCACGCGCCTGCTCTCCTCGAGGTCCTGGGCCGTACTCGACCGGGCCCGCCTGGGCGGCGTCCCCGTCCTTCTGATCGGCCTCAACCAGATCGTGAATGTGGGCGCATACACCTGCTTTGCCCGCTCCGGCCGTGCTGCGACCACCTGGAACTTCATCGGCTGGCAGGCCCTGGGAAGCCTGTTCGGCCTCGGTACGCAGCTCACCTTCGCCGGCATGGTCCGCTACGGAACGGTTAGGATGGCCAACGCGGTGGGGATCGGGTTGGCGTTCGTGTCGGCGGAGATCTTCGGCGCCTACCTCATCTTCCACGAGGCGCTCACCCGCACCCAGTGGCTGGGTGTGGGCTGCGTCTTCATCGGATTGCTCCTGCTCGCGTCTGGGACAAGGTGAAGCGCATGTCCGAGGAGTTGGCCCGTATCGGCCGAATGGGGATTCAGGGGATTGACTGGATTCTGCGGCGGTACTACGGCGTCTACCCCTTCACCGATCGGGAAGGGTGCATCCTCCGGCTGGCTTGGGGACGGAGTCGCGAGGAGCGGCAGCTCTCCGATGGGACACGCATCCAGCCTGGAGATCCTCTGGTCCACCTGCATCTTTGGAACGAGCGGTTGAGGGACTTGCCCCAGGATCGTGGCTCGCTTGGCTGGGGAAGGCAGCTGATGCGGATGATGGTTTCGTCCTTGTCCATGCTGGCTGCCCATTTGAATGAAATCGAGGGGGGCCCTTCGGTGGTGGCCTTGAGCGGGGAATCCGGCCTCCTGACAGATCTCCGGGCAGCAAAGGTCGTCGCCATCCCCTTGGGTTTCGACGTTGTTCTGAAGGAGCCGCCGGGGCTGAGGGTATGGCGGCGCGCCTTTTGGGACAACTTCTACTCGTATCTCCTGCTCTGGGCCTTCGGTCCAGCTAGCATGCGGGGCAAGCGGCTAGCCAGCCTCAACCGGGTCGTGATCTGGATGTCCCGTGAGCGGTTGTTCGAGCGCTATGGCCGTGGGCCCTCGGAGGTGGTAGCGGCTTGGCGTACCGAGGGCGGTGCAGTAGCGTAGGCCAGGTGGCCAGGGCACATGGGAGTGGAGCGGTGACAATTCGAAGAGCTCACGTGATCGTCGAGGGTTTCGTGCAAGGGGTGTCGTTCCGTTACTACACCCTCCGTCAGGCGCGGCAGGTTGGAGTTGCAGGCTGGGTGCGGAACCTTGCGGATGGGAGGGTGGAGGCGGTCTTTGAGGGGGAGGAGGCGGCCGTCAATGAGATTGTGGGCTGGTGTCGGGGCGGGCCGCCGTCGGCCCGAGTGGACCACATTGCGATATCGTGGGAGAATCCAGAGGGGCTGAGGTCGTTTGAGGTCCATATCTAGCTGCTTTTCGATCCAGCGCCTTGCGTCTAGGTCGCATACGCGCAGCGGCGCCGGGGAACCGGCGCCGCTGCGCGCGACTCTCGCTCGGCGTGAGGGACTAGACCCCACAGGTGGAACAGGAACCCCCGCTGCATGCGCTGCATCCGCCCCCGTTGCCCCCGGCAACAACCTTGCCGCCACTATGGGCGGCGAAGACCGAAACCGTCCGCGACGTGCGCTTGCTCTTGCAGGCCGGGCAGCGGATCATGGCGTCGGCATCGGCCATCGGGCGCAGTGCCTCGAAGTGTTCCCCGCATTTCTCGCAAACATACTCATAGACAGGCATACTCGCTCCCGTCACCGTTCTGGATGCCGATGATTCTAGCGCCTCCGAGGCGGCTGGTCAATGGTGCGACTGAGCGCCTCAGGGCCCTGTGCGGTGGGCCTGGCTAGCTCATGGCCCGTAACAGTGCTTCACGCGGCGGCCGGGAAGCGGAGCAGCTCCGAGTGTTCGCCGTCGCAGGAGGTGGCCGGCTTCTCTCAGGCCGGAAAGCGATCGATTCCGCCCGTCTGCCGAGGTGGGGGACCAGCAGGGTAATGAAGGCGCTTGTGCCCGGGCGAAGAGAACCGCGCCTTCGGCCGGGAGGCCGGTCTTCTTGACTACGCTTCTAGTCTGGCCGCCGGATTTGGAAATGGTCGAAGTCCCGCACGACCGTCGTGGCTGGGAAGATGGCGGAGGCCTCTTCGAGCACTTCCTGCTCCCGGTAGCGGCGGGAGATGTGGGTCAGGAGCAGGCGACGGACGCTGGCCCGGCTGGCCAGCTCTGCGGCCTGACGAGCCGTGAGGTGACCGAACTGGCGAGCCATCTCGGCCTCGACCTCGAGGTAGGTCGCCTCGATGATCAGAGCGTCGGCCTCGTGGCACACGCCGTCCAGATCCTCGGTTTGGCCGCAGTCGCCGACGTGAACCAGGCGGGTGCCGGGTGTGAGTGGGCCAAGTACGTCGTCCGGTCGGACGACGCGGCCGTCGGGGAGTACAGCCTCTTTGCCGCTGACCAGGTCCCGCCGGATCGGCCCCGCAGGAACGCCGAGCGCCCCGGCCTTCTCGGCCAGGAACGGGCGCCGCGGGGTCTCCTCGAAAACGAAACCAAAACAGCCGGGGCCCCGGTGGGAGACAGGGAAGGCACTGAGCCTGAGGTCGCCGTCATCCAGCAGCAGGCCGGCTTCCACCGGCACCAGCTCGATCTTGATCGACGGACGGGCGCCGCGCAGGACGACGCCATAGAGGAGATCATGGATGCGTTCCAGCGCCCAGCGGCCTGCCCAGATCTCCAAGCGGTCGATCGCTTCCCAGCGCGAGAACGTGGAGAGGAGACCCGCCAGGCCCAGGATGTGGTCCAGGTGGCCATGGGTGATGAGGATCCGGTTCATGCGGCGGAAGCCGATGCCGGAGCGCAGGATCTGGCGCTGCGTCCCCTCGCCGCAGTCGACGAGGAAGCGATGATCCCGATAGGTGACCACCTGTGCCGACAGACCGCGGTGCACCGAAGGCGCCGAGGCGGATGTGCCGAGAAAGATGACTTCGAACAAGGTGCACCCTGGGGTTGTCTGATCCAGCCGGATGGCGCAGGGTGCTCATTGTACCCCAAGGCGACGGCCGCAGATAGCAGCACAGGCTCTTCCTCTGCATTGTGGGGACGGTTGGGCTGCATGAGGCCTTTGTCGACCCGTCGGGCGTCGAGGGTCTGCCGATCTGCCGGTTTCAGGGGGGATGGCTTCCGCCGGGCCGAGATCGTCCGCCGCCCGTTTGGGGCAGGGCCGCCTTCAGTCGTGAGTTGCGGCGCGGAGCGAGGCTGCTCCGGCTGCGCCGGCCGCGGCGCCAATCAGCGAAGGCCCGAGGCCCGGCGCGGTGAGCGCCCAGGCTACTTCACCGAGGAAGGTGAGGGCCATCGCCAGGGCCAGGTAGCGTCGGCCGAATCGGCGCTGCCACAGAAGGGGAGGCGCCCACTTGGGCTGGAGCGCGGCAAGGGCGGCCGCCACAGCGCCGCCCGACACAAGCAGAAGCCTGCCGACCGGGGGCCAGTTCGAGAGGCTCAGGACGAGAACCGTGCCGGGAAGGAGAAGCAGGCAGGCGTAGGCGCAGGCCAGCATCCGGCCTGACCCGGTCTGAGCGGAGCGCATTCGATGCAGCAGGAAACCCAACGCTCCGGCGAAGGCCAGGTAGATGGCGGCG
>CAYQUY010000204.1:3082-5045 GCA_964420755.1 uncultured Anaerolineaceae bacterium | reverse complement strand
GCTGGACGACGCTGCTGCTGAGCGTGCTGGTGCTGGGGGCAACCCAATTGATCACCCTGGCTATTCTGGGCCGGTATGTTGGGCTCATCTACGAAGAGGTGAAGAAGCGGCCGCTGTATCTGTTGCGGGGTTCGCCGGTGGATCAAAGCACGCTCCCGGACAAACAGGATCGGTAGGCATGCCTGGCCTGAGCCCGCGGGTCCTACCGCCTCGCGGCCGGGGTATACTGGAGAGAACCAAGTGTTCTGGTGTGACCGGGCACCATCTTCGGAGGCGCGTGGCCCGGCAGCGCTGGATCAGAGGGAGAATGCCGACTTGAGCGAGGACGACATCCTGACCAAGTTCCGCCTGGACGGCCGTGTCGCCATAGTCACGGGCGCGGCAGGGCTGTTGGGCCAGGGGTACTGCCATACGCTGGCCGCGGCCGGAGCGCACGTGGTCGCTGGCGACATCCTGGGGGAAGGGGCCCGCCAGCTGGCCGATGAGGTCGCCGGGAGGAGCGGCGTCGAGGCCCTCGGGCTGGCCATGGACGTATCTGATCCCGCCTCGGTGGGAGACGGCGTCCGCGCGGTGATGGAGCGGTTCGGTAGGGTGGACATCCTGGTGAACAACGCGGCGCTGGATCCGAAGTTCGATCCCAGTCAAGCCGGAATGCACGGGGATCGGTTTGAGGATCTCCCCTTCGAAGCCTGGCAGCAGGCGCTGGCGGTCAATGTGACGGGCATGTTCCTGTGCGCCCAGGCTGTAGCCAGGCCGATGCTCCAGGCGGGGCGGGGCGTCATCGTCAACATCTCCTCTACCTATGGCCTGGTCGGGCCGGATCAGCGGCTGTATCAGCGAGAAGGCCAGCCCCCGCAGTACAAGCCCGTGACCTATAGCGTTTCGAAGGCTGCTGCCCTGGGATTGACCCGCTACCTGGCGACTTATTTCGCCGGGACCGGGATTCGGGTAAACACGCTGACGCCCGGAGGGGTCTTCGCTGGACACGACGAGGAGTTCGTGCGCCGCTACTCTGCCAAGACGGTGCTGGGGCGGATGGCCGAGAAGGATGAGATGAGCAGCGCCCTGCTCTTCCTCGTCTCCGACGCTTCCTCGTACATGACCGGGGCTAACCTGGTCGTGGATGGAGGCTGGACGGCATGGTAGGCAGCCCTGAGGTCCTGGCCATCGTCCCGGCCCGCGGCGGGTCGAAGTCAATCCCGCGCAAGAACCTTCGGCCTCTTGCCGGGTATCCGCTGCTGGCCTACAGCATCGCCGCCGGGCAGCAGGCCCGCTCTGTCAACCGGGTGATGGTCTCGACCGACGACGAGGAGATCGCTGCCGTCGGCCGTCGCTTCGGGGCGGAGGTCCCGTTCCTGCGGCCCCCGGAGCTCGCCCTGGATGACACGCCGGATCTGCCAGTCTTCCGGCATGCGCTGGAGTGGCTGGCGCGGGAGGAGGACTACCATCCAGCGATCGTCGTCCAGCTGCGGCCGACCTCGCCAGTGCGCCCACGGGATTGCGTGGACCAGGCCGTCCACACGCTGCTGGCGAACCCGGAAGCGGAGTCGGTACGGGGCGTCGTTCCCTCGGGACAGAACCCCTACAAGATGTGGCGCATCGCCGACAACGGGATGCTGCTGCCGCTAATGTGGGGCGAGTACAAAGAGCCCTACAACATGCCCCGTCAGAAGCTCCCGCCCACCTACTGGCAGACCGGCCACATTGACGTCGTCCGCACGACGACCATCCTGGAGAAGCAGTCCATGAGCGGCGACATCATCCTGCCGCTTGTGATCGACCCGCGCTACACCGTCGATATCGATAGCCCGACGGACTTGGCCCGGGCCGAGTCGCTGCTGATCTCAGGCGGCCTGGAGGCCGTCCGCCCCGGCCCGGCGCCGCGGCCACTGCCGGATAAGGTAAACCTGCTGGTCCTCGACTTTGACGGCGTGCTGACCGACAACCGCGTCTGGGTGGACGG
>CAYQUY010000204.1:0-2982 GCA_964420755.1 uncultured Anaerolineaceae bacterium | reverse complement strand
GTCAATGACCTGCCGTGCTTCTCCATGGTTGGCTGTGCTGTGGTGGTGGCCGATGCCCACCGGGAGGCCGCGGCCGCGGCCGACATGGTGCTCAAACAGCGCGGGGGGCACGGGGCCGTGCGTGAGCTGTGCGACTTGCTGATCCAGCGGATTGTGGATAGGGAGGCCCATGGCTAGAGAGATGCGTGTCGGCGATCGGTTGGTGGGCGACGGGCATCCAACCTTCATCGTCGCGGAGATCGGGATCAACCACAACGGCGATCTGGAAACCGCCAAGCGGCTGATCGACGCCGCCGTCCACGCCGGCGTAGACGCAGTCAAGTTCCAGAAGCGGACGCCGGAGTTATGCGTCCCGCCGAGTCAACGGGACCAGATGAGGGATACGCCCTGGGGCTACATCAGCTATCTCGAATACCGACGGCGGATCGAGTTCGGCGAGGCGGAGTATCGCGAGATCGACCTGCATTGCCGGGAGCGCGGAGTCCCATGGTACGCCTCGGTCTGGGATGAGCCCTCGGTGGACTTCCTCGAGGCGTTCAATCCTCCTTGCCACAAGATCCCCTCCGCCAGCTTGACCGACCTCAACCTGTTGCGCCACGCACGCTCCACCGGCCGTCCTCTCATCCTGTCGACAGGGATGTCCACGATGGAGCAGATCCGGGTGTCCGTGGAGACGCTGGGGACCAAGAATCTGATGATCGCCCATGCCACCAGCACCTACCCCTGTGAGCCCTTCGAGCTCAACCTGCGCATGATCCAGACGCTGCGGCAGGCCTTCCCTTGCCCCATCGGCTACTCCGGGCACGAGGTCGGTCTGGTGGCCTCGGCCGTGGCCGTATCCCTGGGCGCCTGCATGGTGGAACGTCACATCACGCTCGACCGGGCGATGTGGGGCAGTGACCAGGCAGCCTCGGTCGAGCCGGGAGGATTCGAGAGGCTGGTGAAGTATATCCGGGTCACCGAAGAATCCCTCGGGGATGGCGTCAAGCAGGTCTACCCGAGCGAGGAACCCTCGCTGCGTAAGTTGCGTAGAACCAACGGGTGAGGGCAGAACGCGTTGAGACTTCGCGGCGCCTACAACCAGCTGGTCGGGCTCAAAGCCGACTGGAAGCTTCGGCAGCAGATCGCCCGCGTGGAAAGGGAGCTTCCTCGCCCGGCGGAAGGCCGTCCCGTCCTCTTCTTCAACGCTTCCACGCGCATGCACCGGCCGAGCCTCAATGCTGGTTTCAGCCTGCTGGCTTCCTGGGCGGTCCGCCGGGGCTCCGTTCCCGTCCTCTACGGGGTATGCCAGTGTGGGATGGATCCCTGCATCCTGGGGACAGACCGGCAGAGGTATGAGTCGCCGCCCCCCTGCGATCGCTGCCTGAAGCTCAGTCGACGCCTCTTCCCGCCCGACCTCGTCGTGCCGATCGAACGGGATCTAGTGGAATTCGGCTCCGCCGCCCGCGAGCTCGCCGGGAAGCGTCTTGAGGAACTGGTGGCCTGGGAACACGGCGGGCTGCGGCTGGGCGAACTCTGCCTGCCCGGTCTGCGCTGGGCGCTGCGGCGACACCATCTGCCGGATGACGAGCCAACGCAGGCGCTCTTCCGCCGCTACCTGGCCTCCGCCGCCAGCCTGGCGGCCCAGTTCGAGGCGATCTGCCAACGGCTGCAGCCGCGTGCCCTCGTCCTTTTCAACGGCATCACCTATCCGGAAGCGGTTGCCCGGGCGATTGCCAAGCGCCGCGGCATTCCGACTATCACCCACGAGGTCGGGCTGCGGCCGCTCTCCACGTTCTTCTCCCACCTGGATGCGACGTTCCGGGAGCTTGAGCTTCCAGAAGGCTTCGAGCTGAGTCCCGAGCAGAACCAGCGGCTGGACGACTACCTGGAGGAGCGCTTCCGCGGCCGGTTCACCATGGCGGGCGTGCAGTTCTGGCCCGAAATGCAGCCCCTCCCTGCCGCGCTGGTCGACCGCATCCGGGAGCACCGGCGGCTGGCAGTCGTGTTCACGAATGTGATCTTCGACACCAGCCAGATTCACGCCAACACGCTCTACCCGGACATGTTCACCTGGCTCTCTGACGTGCAGCAGTCCATCCGTTCCCATCCGGAGACGTTCTTTGTCCTACGTGCCCATCCGGACGAAGACCGGCCAGGGAAAGAAAGCCGGGAGAGCGTGGCCGATTGGGTCTGTGCCACAGGGATCGCGGATCTGCCTAACGTGGCCTTCTTCGGCCCGTCGGAGCATGTGAGCTCGTACGAACTGATCCGCCAGGCCAAGGTTGTCCTGGTCTACAACTCCTCGGTTGGGCTCGAGGCTTCCATCCTTGGAGCACCGGTGCTCTGCGCTGGCCGTGCCCGGTACACGCAGCTTCCGACGGTCTTCTTCCCGGCATCCAGGGAGGAGTACCTCCAGCGCCTCGAGGAAGGCCTTGGGGATGCCGAGATCCGGGTCCCGCCTGACTTCGCCCGTAACGCCCGCCAATTCCTGTACTATGAGCTCTTCCAAGCCTCTCTCGACTTGTCGGAGTTCCTCGAGCCCCACCCGGGCGCGCCGGGGATGGTCTTGCTGCGCGCCTTTGACCCCGCTCGGCTGGACGCCTCGCCCGATCTCGAAGTCATCCGGGAGGGGATTCTGGAAGGAAGACCCTTCGTTCTGCCATGACGATGGCGATGACCACTTCCTCTGTGACCTGTGACGCGCCTCCAGCCGCTGGATCTGGTCGATCGGGCCGCAGGGCCTCGCCAGGACCTTCGTCGCGTCCGCTCTGCTCCCGGGCAAGAGGGGGACTTCCGATGTCTGTCCGCTCCGCGGTGACTGGCCCGAGCAGTGCCCTTGACCTGGAGGGCCGCTGCCTGATGGAGATGGTGTGAACTCGTCAGGTCGAGGCGTGGGGAAGGACATTCCTCGAGGCCCGCGCTGGGCAGGCGTCGCCATTCTGGCGATGGCGCTGCTCGGCCTGGGCGTCCTCCTGTGGAGCATGCCGCGCGGTGTCGCCG
>CAYQUY010000203.1:0-5104 GCA_964420755.1 uncultured Anaerolineaceae bacterium | reverse complement strand
AGCCCTCCGCCGCCAGGCGGTCGCAGAATCCTCTGATGAAATCGTCCAGGCCCCACCAGGCATGAAGAACCAGCACTCCCCGGCCCGACTTGGACTTCGGCCCGGCGACGTATGGCATGCCGGGGTTTTCGACTGGGCGCAACACCTTCTTCTTACTCACGGCTCCTCCCGTGTTCCCGGCCGGCTTCGTCGCAAGGGGTGCGGAGAAGAGCGAGCCCGACAGCCCCGTGTCGGCCCGGACAGGCCGCAAGCCAATGACCGCCATCGCCCGGCGATCGCGACCCGATCCCTCCGACCTTCCTCCCACACATTCCCGCTGGGCCTGGCGAGGAGAACGGGCTGCCCTTCCGACGCGTTCGTCCCACGTCCTCGGAAGGGTGACGGGCCCACCATTGGCACCTAGGACCCGCGGTCCGGACTTGCCACTCCACCTCGGCCGCTGATGTCGTAGCGCAGGATCGGGCGTCTCTCCGAGCGCGAGGCGACTTCCTTGAAACCCAACCGTTCGAACGTCGACTGGATGCCCATGTACCTTTCATATGGCAGCATCTTGGTGATCTGCGTACGGAGTGGATAGGCCTCGACGATCTCCCCTCCGTGATGTTGGGCATGGTCAATCGCGGCCCGAATGAGCACCTCGGTGATCCCCCGGCGCCTGTACCCCTTGGTGACAAAGAAGCAGACAATGGACCAGACCGGCTTGTCGTCGACCCTCTTGAGCGTGCGAGAGCGGTCAAGAACGGGATAGTCCTCTCGAGGTGCAATCGAGCACCAGGCAACGGCCCGTCCCTGGTCGTAGGCAAGGATTCCAGGAACCTTGCCGCCCTCGATGATCGTCCGGAAGGCGCGCTTGTTGCCCTCGCCGAAGCCTCTCTGGCACTCAGCCCGACTCGTCCTCCAATACATGCACCAGCAGCCGTTCTGCGGACCATGCTCTTCAAAGAGCTTGGTGAAGTCCTCCCATTCGCGAAGGGTCAGCGGCTTGGAGCTCAGCTCATTCCACGCAGCGCTCATGACAGGCATAGGCGACCTCCTCTTCTGCCAGGGTAAGAAAGCGACTTGTCTTGCCGCGGGCCATCTTCGACCGGGTTTTGCCCGGATCGGTCGATCCTGGTCCTTCCGGCTAAGCGCAGCCGCGCCTCGCCTGGCGCGGTCTGAGCGGCCGCCGGCTCTAGAACTTGGCTGCTGCCTCTTTCAGGCGCTCTCGGGCCTCCTCCGAGTACCAGCATTCGACAAATAGCCGCTCCCTCTCCTCAAGCCCTGCCCGGATCTCCGCTTCGACCGGCTCCACCCGATTGCGCTTGATCTGGTAGGCCGCCTCGCCTGGCATGGCCCCTAGCATGCCCAACTTGGCCAGGCACCTGGGAAGCACTTCCTGGGGGGTAAGGATTTCATCCACAAGGCCAAGCCGGAGTGCTTCTTTTGGCTGATAGAAGTCGCCTCCGTCCACCACGTCCCGAGCGTTCCGGTACCCAACCATCGCCCTGAGGACGCAGTCGGCAACGTAGGGGACAGGCAGCCCAAGCTTGATCTCGTTCAGGCCAATCAACTTGCGTCCTTCCGCGACGAAACGGTAGTCGCAGCACAGCACAAGGATGCAGCCGCCAGCAATGGCATGACCCGTGATTGCCGCAGCGGTTGGCTTGGGCAGCGTGAGCAGATCGAGGCACAGTTGGGTGTAGGCCCGGTAGAAGAATGCGAAGTCCCGCGGAGAGAGGAGCAGCAGGTTCGGGATATCAAACCCAATCGAAAGGAACTTGTCGTTGTTACTCGTCAGCACGAGCCCTCGAAGGGCCGGTTCAAGGCGAACGGTGTGGACAACCTCTGCCAACTCGGTGACCAGGTCAAGGTTGAGCGCATTCGTGACCCCGCGGTTGAGGCGGACGACGGCGATGTCCTGCTCCGACTCAAGCAAGACGAGGTTTGCTGCCACGGGTCACCTCCAAGAGCGCGCCTCGGGTCCGAGGGGTGCTAGGCCTGCAGAAAAGTCGCGCCGCATCCCTGGCGGAACGACAGCAACAGGGGGCTCCCCTCTTCGCAGTGCCCAGCGCGCCGCAAAGATCAGCAGGCGCGTCTCAGATCAGGAATTCCCCGGAGCGGTAGAAGAGGTCGCCGTCCACCAGGATCTCTCCGCCCTTTCGCATGTCGCACAGCATGTCCAGGTGGATCACGCTCTGGTTCTTGCTGCCAGTCTCGGGATAGCCGTTCCCTACTGCCAAGTGAATCGTGCCGATCATCTTCTCATCGAAAAGCATCTCACCGGTGAAGCGGTCGACGTACGGGTTGGTGCCAATGCCGAACTCGCCGATGTAGCTGGCTCCAGGATCTGTCCGAATGACGCTCTGCAAGAGATCCTGTCCCCCATCCGCGGTGACCTCGATGACCTTGCCCTTCTCGAGCCGGATCTGTGCGCCGACGATCTCATGGCCACTTTCAATGACCGGAAAGGCGAAACGCGCCCAACCGTTGACGGAATCCTCTATCGGCCCGGTGAAGATCTCGCCGTCGGGCATATTGAGCTTGCCGTCGCAGCTCACAAACTTGCGCCCGTCGATGGCAAAGGAGACATCGATGTCCGGCCCCTTGACCTCCACCCTCTTCTTGCCACCAAGCCATTGCACCAGGTGATCCTGTCTCGAAGCGAGGCGCTTCCACTCCTCAACCGGATCCTGCGCATCGGCGAGAGTCGTCCGAAATACGTACTCCCGAAACTGCTCCAGGCTCATCTTGGCGTCCTGAGCCCCCGCCAGGCTCGGATACGCAACGATGGTCCAACGAAAGGCGCCCTGGGCCGCCCGTTTGGTCCACGTGTCGGCGAGCGATGCGTAGGCCCGCGTTCTGCATTGCAGCTTCGATGGGTCGATTTCCGCCAGGCTTCGTGTGTTGAGCGGAGCCCAGACGCGGATCCAGACATCGAATTCCTCGAGGACCTTCTTGTCGAACAGGTCCACGTGCCGCAGCTGATCCTCGGTGGCCTCAGAGTAGAAGATGTAGTCCAGATCCTCAAGTCCTGGCAGCGTCAGGCTTCGAGAGCGGACGAGGAGATAAGGATAGGCGCCGGCCTGGAGGATCTCGCGGTAGAGCTCCTGGACAAGAGGCGTCCCGGGGGCTTGCGCGTATATGGCAACGAGCTCCCGAGGCCGAACACGGGTCGAATACCGTACGATGACGCGGGCCAGATTCGTCGTCCTACGATCATTCATTGCATGTTTCCTTCCAGCCGGGATTGTGCCCACAAAGGGGGTGCCTCGGCGATGGGTCTTGCTGGAGCGGATGGTCAGAGGCAGAAGATCGATCCTCTGAGGAGATGATCTCACGAATGCTAAGGATTCGCTCTTGGGCAGGCGCGACCTGCCCCAATCCGTCACGTGTGCAAGAGCGCCTCGGCTCACTTGCCTCTCGTTCCCCGGTCGGGGTCTGGTCGCTTGCCTTCCATGACATCCGCAGACCGCCCTTCTGACGGAATCCCTTGCCCTGCACTTCTCCATGGCCGAGTCCTCAGACGGCTCGATCAGGCCGGTAGCGGTGGATCGCCTTGAGAATCGCGGAGGTTCCGAATTCCACAGCGTCTACCGGCAGGCGTTCATCCGCCCCATGGATCGTTCGGGAGAAGTCAAAGCCCTGGGGCAGCTGCATGGGCAGGAAGCCATAGGTCTGGATGCCCAACCGGGAGAAGTAGCGGGCATCGGTGACGGCACTCAACAGAAGAGGAACTGGCGCTCCTTCTGGGTCCGCTTCCCGCAGAATCCCCGCCAGGGTGTCGAAAAGGCTCATCTCCGGTTCTGCGGGGCCCGGGTCGTGCCGCAGGACTTCAAGCTCAACCTCGGCACCGAGGATCGGGCGAAGCTCGGCGACCATATCCTCGGGACGACTGCCAGGCAGCAGCCGGCCGTCAAGCTCAAAGCTCACCTGGCTGGGGATCACGTTCACCTTGTCACTCCCATGGAGGATCGTGGCACTGACCGTGTTGCGGAAGAGCGGGCCGAATGTCCGCCCTTGTGACCCAAGGAGAGCGAGGATGCCGTTCGTCAGACGCGGATTGAGCAGTGACTGGAGAATGACACCGGTCGGCACGGGGGCCGCCGAGCCAAGGCTCTGGAACATGAGCCGGGCGGCCGGTGTGATGTGCACGGGCAAGTTGTGCCGCTCGAGGCGCAGGATCGCATGCGCCAGCTTCGCCATCGCCTCGCCGCGGACGGGCAGCGAGCCGTGCCCGCCCTGACCACGGACGGTAGCTCGCATCCAGCAGATCTGCTTCTCCGCCACCATGATGGGGTAGAACCGCCGCTTGCCGAGGAAGAAGGTGAAGCCGCCGAACTCACCGAGCGCGTGCCGGATCCCGCGAAACAGATCCGGGTGGCTCTCAACCAGGAACCTGGCCCCGTAGTCCCCTGCGGCCTCCTCGTCGCTCACGATGGCAAGGACGACATCGGCCGGGCGCGGCACCTGGTCGGCCTTGGCGCGCAAGATGGCTGCGACCATCATGGCCACGCCGCCCTTCATGTCGAGGGCTCCCCTGCCCCAGACGAAACCGTCCACGACTTCGCCGTCGAAAGGAGGATGTTGCCACACCTGGTTGGCGGTGGTAACGACGTCAACATGGCCATAGAGAAGCAACGGAGGAGCGCTGCCCTGGCCCTTCAGGCGGGCGATCAGGTTCGGGCGCTGCGGGGTCTTGGCCAGCAGCGTGGTCTCAACGCCCGAATCCCGGAGCAGACTGTCGAGGAAGCCGATGCATTCTGCCTCGTTGCCCGGCGGATTCGTTGTGTCGTATCGGATGAGCCTTTGCAGAAGCAGCAATGGATTCTCGGAGAAAGACTCCTTTACCAAAGGCGATGCACTCATCAGCCCCTCCTCCCCTCTGCCTCGAGGCATGAGCTTACCCCCTTCGGACGGCTGCATGCCTCGCCGGACACCCTTTGCTGCTTCTCACCTTCCAGCGGCCGAGTGCTGCTTGCCTGCCGCGAGCTTTGCGTCCTTGAACGTTGCCGGAGGCCTACCCGGCCTTTCCCTGCCTCTATACACGAACGAAGCGCCGCACCGGTTCAATGGCGCCATCTACATGGCGCGCTGTCCCTGCCCTGACAGCGCTGGGGAGACAAGC
>CAYQUY010000202.1:0-5132 GCA_964420755.1 uncultured Anaerolineaceae bacterium | reverse complement strand
TGCCAGGAGCAGGTCCAGGTCTTGATCTGGAACGGTCTGACCCTCGAGAACAGGTTGGTGGGGACCACAGACGACCTTCCTACCCCGACCTTCCAGGTGATCGGCCCGACGGCTTCCGGCGCCATGGACATTGCCATTACCGGCACAGGGATCGCCTCGCTGGGCGCCGGTCCCTTCCGGCCTATCACGCGCACCTGGTCGTGGGATCTGGCCACCAGGACGTTCATTGTTTCCGGCGAGGTTCAGCACCCCACGAACTACCGCATCCATGTTTTGCTCGATGCCGACCGGGCAGCCCGCGAGGGTGACCTCGCCACGGCCCTCGACCTCTACTACCGAGTGGTCACCGACGACAGCCTGGACGACTGGATTTACGGGGAGACGGGCAAGGCGAATCTCATCGCCTATGCCACCTTCCGCCATATGGTCACCCACGTGCAGCAGGCCGACCTGGGGGATGCTCAGGTGGTCTACGGAATCTTGCAGGGAAGCTATCCGCTGGGGGCCACGGGTCACGCCTACGCCGACCTGGGTACGGCCTTCTGGGATGAGTTCCAGCGCAGCGGCAGTCTTTCGGCGGCATGCGCGCAGGCTCAATCGTTCGCCGCCGCCCACGCATCCGAGATTCTCGATCCCCTGCAGTACGGCTACGCCAACCCGACGTACCTCCCGGCCGACATCTGCCCCTTCGGGCCGTAGCGGAAGGTCTGGCGGGTTCGATGGGGAACCGCCTCACACTCAGAAGCACCATCGGCCTCACCCGTCTCCCTCTCCTGCGCGAGGCGGATTTCGCAAGAACCAAGTTGGGGGGAGAGAGGGTGGAGTGACCAAAGGAGGCGGGGCAGGGGCCGATGAGCCCGCCGCTGCTCGCCCCAAACCGCAGGTGCACGACTTCTATCCAGGAACCGCGGTTCTTCCTTCATGTGGGCAGCGCCTAGTCCTGGCGCCGGGCCAGCAGGCGACCGGGCAAGTGACCAGGCCCGTAAGCTAGAGCGGCATGGGGAGTCGGTCGAGGGGCGTACTCGAGTCGAGGGGAAATGCCTTGTCGTTGGGAGGCGATGGCTGAGCCGGGCGCGAAGTCGGGTCCATCATTGAGCAGCCTGCGGCCTTCCCAGCGCCTTCAGTAGATCCGAGTAATCGTTCATCCAGGCGATCCGACGGAGAAACACTGCGGGGGAAGAGCTCCGATCCCATAGCTCCCGAACCGCCGCTCCCACCGGATCCTCGCCCGCCGCCCCACCCGGCTCATCGGCGTAGGCCCCGTAGAACGCGAAGTACGCCTGGTTCAGGCGCCGGATCCTGTAGCCGTGCTCCCAGAAGATCCGCCGGCGGGCCTCCATGTAGGCCTCCGCCTCGTCGATCCGCCCCTCCGCCAGGAGTGCATCCACCGTCACCCGCGTCTCGTGCATCTCGGCCCGGAAGTCGAAGGCCGGCGGCTCGCCGGCAGCTGCCGGGGGAGCAGGCGTTGTGGGAGGCGGGACGAGTTGCGGGTAGTACCTCTCCAGTACCAGCCGCCCGATCGTTGTCCCGATCAGCGAGGCGGCCGTCTCGTTCATGGTCCGGGCCTCCGGGCTGGTCTCATAGTTCATCCCCAGCGGATGGAGCGTGAGGAAGTTGTGCGTCCACTCGTGGGCCACGGTCTCGACGGTCCAGCCTAACGCCCCCGTCTCCTGGACCATGGTTGGGTAGGTGCCCATTCCGCCGACCGGCACAACCAGGGCCGAAACGTCCAGTGCGGCTTCCACCTGTCTCTCCAGCTCCACCTGCCGTTCCAGGCCCATTTGGGCATCGAGCTGAATGTCGGCATCCTGGCGGATCACATCCCTCGGCGAGATTATGAGTGCCACGGGGAGCGGGCTGATGTGGAACGCCACCGGCGGTATGGCCGCCCCGCCGGTGGTCAATCCGACCTGCGCGAGGACGACGGCCATTTCCTCCTCGAGCACCGACTCCACGACCGGCTGCAACTCCGCCTGCCGGGCCCGGATGGAGGCCAATTCGCGCCGCAGCGGGTCCGCCTCGGTCGGCTGGGACGGCCCAGGGCTGGCCAGAATCTCCAGCAGACGTCCCTCGGTCTGCTGCGCCTGGTCCGCAAGGCTGGCAAACTCCAGAACCGCCTGCCGGCGCTCTCCTTCTTCGAGGTAGCCCGAAAGCCCAAGGCTGAAGTCCGCCAGCTTGAGGCCAACCGCGTCCAGCGTCCAGGTGAGGAAATCGAATTCCTCCTCCCGGGTGAAACGGCGAACCCGTTCCGTCCGATCCCGAGGAGGGATCGAGCTTTGGGTCACGAGGCCAACGAACAGGAGGGCCCAGCACACCCTCCCCAGCCACCTGCCGGCCAAGTGGAGTCTGCTCCTCAGCGGCATGGCTGCATCATACCAGCGGCACTGAGTGTGTCAATCCTGGGATAGTTTCGAGTGGGAAGTTCCCGATCCGGCCGGCAACAGCATGCTATAATCAGGCAGCCACGCTCCCCCGGGGCGTCCAGGACCCACCTGCCAGCCATGAACTTCCTTGTCACCGGCGCAGCCGGCTTTCTTGGCACGGCACTCTGCAACCGTTTGGTGCGGGAAGGCCACCAGGTGCGTGGCCTCGACGACCTTTCAGGCGGTGATCCCTCCCGCCTCAGCCAGGATGTCCTCTTCACCCGCGGCGATGTCGCCGACCGCCCCAAGCTCTGGACGCAACTTCAGGAGGTGGACTGCGTCTACCACCTCGCCGCCAGGGTATCAGTCCCCGAGTCAATCCTGTACCCACGGGAGTACAACGCCGTCAACGTCGGGGGGACGGTCAGCGTGATGGAGGCCATGCGCGACGTCGGCGTCAAGCGCGTCGTCTTCATCTCCTCCGGCTCGATCTACGGCGACCAGGCGGACCAACCGCTTACCGAGCAGACCCCACCCGATCCCCGCTCCCCCTACGCCGTCTCCAAGCTCGCCGCCGAGTACTACGTTCGTACCATCGGGGCCTTGTGGCACATCGAGACCGTGGTCTTGCGGGTGTTCAACGCCTATGGTCCCGGTCAAGCGCTGCCGGCCGCCCACCCGCCGGTCGTGCCTCACTTCCTGCGCCAGACGGCTCGCGCCGGTACCCTCGTCATGCATGGCCAGGGGACCCAAACCCGTGACTTTGTCTACATCGACGACGTCGTCGAGGCGATGGTAGCCGCCGCAACAGCACCCTCCATCGACCGGCTGATCATCAACATCGGCAGCGGCGTGGAGACGAGCATCCGGGACCTGGCCCAGCACGTCCTGGAAGCGTTCGCCGGCACTGCAACTTGGCTCTATCGGCAGAATGAGGATCCCGGACCATCGCGGATGTGCGCCGACATCACCCTGGCCCGGGAGAAGTTGGGCTATCAGCCCCGCGTCAGCCTGGAAGAGGGTCTGCGCACGACCATCATCCGGGACCCGCGCTTCCAGCCCCCCGCTCAACAAGGGTAGTTCGCAGCCTGGTCTGAACCCGCTCGATCCGCTCGCCGCACCATGGTCATTCAAGCGGTCGGACGTCGTGCGGCCCCGACTCGCGGACGCCTGACGCCGTCACCTGAACGAACTCGGCCCGCTCCCACAGGCGGGCAATCGTCTCCGCCCCCGCATAGGACATGCCCGAGCGCAGCCCGCCAACCAGCTGATACAGGACGTCGGCCACCGCTCCCCGGTACGGCACCACGGCCTCGATGCCCTCGGGGACAAGTTTCTCCCACTCGGCCAGCTCCAGCTCCGACCCCCGCTCGATCAGCCTGCGGTCCACATTAGCGGTCAGGGAAGCCATGCCGCGCACGATCTTGTACTTGCGCCCATCTCGAATCACCGTCGCCCCTGGCGCCTCGTCCGTCCCCGCCAGGAGGGCGCCCACCATGATGGCGCTTGCCCCGGCGGCCAACGCCTTGGTCACATCCCCCGAATTGCGGATGCCGCCATCGGCGACCAGCGGCACATTGAGCGCCTGGGCCTTCTCGGCGCACTCGATCACCGCTGTCAGCTGAGGCACCCCGAAACCTGTCACGACCCGGGTGACGCAGATCGACCCGGCACCCACGCCCACCTTGACCGCGTCACTCCCCGCCTCGACGAGATCCCTCACGCCCTCAGGGGTGGCAACGTTGCCCGCAAGCACCGGCACATTCGGGAAGCGGGCCTTGAGATCGCGCACCATCCTCATGCAGTTCTCCGAGTGCCCGTGGGCGATGTCCACGACCAGGACGTCGGCACCTGCCTCGAGGCAAGCGCCCGCCCGATCCATTTCGGGCGGACGGGCTCCGATGGCGGCGCCCACCCTGAGTCTGCCTTTGGCGTCCTTGGTCGCCTCAGGATAGCGCTCGATCTTGATGATGTCCTGGGCCGTCACCAGCCCCTGCAGCCGGTCGTTGCCGTCGACCAGAGGCAGCTTTTCCACCCGGTGGGCGTGCAATTGCCGGCGGGCCTCGTCCAGGTCGATGTCGGCGGCGACCGTCACCAGGCGCGCCCGGGGGGTCATCACCTTCGAGACCGGCGCTTCCGCCTCCTCGGCGAAGAGTACATCCCTCGACGTCACCATCCCAAGCAGGTGACCTTCTGAATCGACAACGACCAGACCGCCGATGTCCGCCTGGGTCATGGCCTGGCGCGCCTCGGCGATCGTCGCCTCAGGTCCGATTGTGGCCGGCTTCTCCACCACGTGGCTTTCGGCTCGCTTGACCCGCGCGATCTCCGCCACCTGCCGTTCAACGCTCATGAACCGGTGAATCACACCCAGGCCGCCGACCCGAGCCATGGCGATGGCCATCGCCGACTCCGTCACCGTGTCCATGTTTGCGGAGAGGAAGGGGATGGCCAGGGAGATGCCAGGGACAAGCGTGGTCCGGGTGGAGACGTCGGCCCGGCTGGCCACGCGAGAGTGACGGGGCACGAGCAGGACATCGTCGAACGTCAGGGCGGGAGTAGGGCGCAGCCTCATGGGGACAAGCACCTCCCAGGGAAAAACAGTCTGCGTACTCTCAGTATACACCGATGCCCGGGCGTCTACTTCCCGAGCCACTTCAGACCGCATTCCCATCGCCCTCCGGGTATCATGCTCGGCGAATCCGAGGTGTCTGCCTTCTGCCGGTTCCTGGGCCCGGTTGCCTCGCTCCCGTCGTAGGCTACAATCGC
>CAYQUY010000201.1:0-5175 GCA_964420755.1 uncultured Anaerolineaceae bacterium | reverse complement strand
CTGCGTGACCTGCTGGAAGCGCCGGCGGAGGATGCCGAGGTGCTGGCGGCGCGGCGGGCCACGGTCCGGCATTCGCCGGTCAAGGAGATCCTGGCGGCGCAGGCACGAGAGGGGAACTGGGAGAAGGCCGGGCCGGGGTACTCGCCCAAGTACACCGGCACCGTCTGGCAGGTCATCTTCCTGGGCCAGTTCGGCGCCGACAGAGGCGACCGCCGGGTGCGCGCCGGGGCAGACTACGTGCTCGATCACAGCCGGGCCCCGCAGGGCGGTTTCTCGGCCAGCGCCACAGCGGCAGGTTTGGTCCACTGCCTCGAGGGCAACCTGGGGGCCTCGCTGCTCGAGCTTGGCTATGGCGACGATCTTCGCCTGGAGCAGGCGCTGGACTGGTTGGCTCGCAGCATCACCGGCGAGGGGATTGCCCCGGCCACCGACAAGAGCGCCCCGCTGCGCTTCTACCGCTCGGGCAACAGCGGGCCGGGCTTCCTGTGCTCGGCCAACAATCACCTTCCCTGCGCGTGGGGAGCGGTGCCTGCCCTGGATGCCCTCAGCCGGGTCCCGCCCCGAAAGCGCTCGAAGGCCATCCGGCGGGCGATCGACAGCGGTGTCGAATTCCTCTTCAGCCGGAATCCGGCTGTGGCGGACTACCCGATGGGTTGGTCGAGCAAGCCCAACGGCAGCTGGTTCAAGTTCGGCTACCCCATGGGGTACGTCACCGACGCCCTGCGCACCGCTGAGGTCCTGACGGCGCTGGGCCGCGGCCGAGATCCGCGACTGCAGCCCTTAGCAGAGTTGATCCTGAGCAAGCGGAGGCCCGACGGCCGATGGCCTCTGGAGTATTCGTATGCCGGCAAGACCTCGTTCGACCTGGGTGAGAAGCGCAAGCCGAACAAGTGGGTGACGCTTCGAGCGATGCGGGTGTTGAAGAGGATGGGTATCGAGGTATGACAAGGACGATTGCACTGGCAGGCAAAGGTGGAACCGGCAAGACGACGATTGCGGCGCTGCTGATCCGCTCCCTGTTGAAGCGGACCTCGCTTCCGGTTCTGGCGATCGACGCCGACCCGGCGACCAATCTGCACCTCGCCCTCGGCCTTCCGATGCCGATGACGGCCGGCGAGATCCGCGAGGAGATGATGGACTCGGCCCAGGCCGGACAACTCGGGGTCACGATCAGCCGCCACGAGTACCTGACGCGCGAGATCCGCATGGCCCTGGAGGAGGGCGACCAGGTTGATCTGTTGGCAATGGGCCGACCCGAAGGCCAAGGCTGCTACTGCGCGGTCAACCACCTGCTGCGACAGATCATCGACAACCTGGGCCGCAATTACGAATACGTCGTCATCGACAACGAGGCCGGCATGGAGCACATCAGCCGGCGGACCACCAGGGACGTTGACCTTCTGCTCGTAGTTACCGATCCTACCGTGCGTGGCGTGCGCACGGCGGCCGGTATCGCCGCCATGGCTCGGGATGTGGAGGTCAACGTCAAGAAGACAATGCTGATCATCAACCGGGCCGAGGGCGAGGCGCCGGCGCCACTTCAGGCCGTGATCGACGACCTCGGCCTGGAGATCGCGGGAACGATCCCGGCCGACGGCCAGGTGAACGAGCTCGATGCCTATGGTCAGCCACTCATGCATCTGGACGGCGACTCCCCGGCCCAACGGGCCATCGAGGAGATGACCGACCGGATCGTGAACTCGATTTGACCCCACAGGAGGGGATCCATGTACAAGATCGGGGAGAACATTCACATCATCTCGCCCAAGGTGAAGGAGGCGTTGGCCAACCGAGACGGAGGATTCTTCGTCGAGCTCGCCCGCAAGCAGAAGGCGGCGGGCGCCGATGTGCTCGACCTGAACATCGGCCCGCAGAAGAAGGCCGGCCCCGAGGTCATGGACTGGCTGGTCGACTGCATCCAGGAGGCCGTCCCGGGCATGACCCTGTCCCTTGACACGACCAACTTGGCTGCTATCGAAGTCGGGCTCAAGAAGATCGGCTCCAACGCCATCATCAACTCGACCTCGGCCGAGGAGGAACGCCTGGCGACTGTGCCACCCCTGGCAGCCAAGTACGGCGCCGGACTGATCGCCCTGTGCTTGGAGAAGAGCGGCATCCCCGTCAGCGCCGACGCCCGGATCGGGATTGCCATGGAGAAGCTGATGCCGCGCGCCCAGGAAGTAGGGGTGCCGATGGACAAGCTCTTCATCGACCCGCTCATCCTGACGGTGTCCGGCTGCCAGGAGTACGTGCCCCAGGCCATCGAAACCGTGCGCATGCTCAAGATGGTCGCCGACCCGCCGCCGATGACGGTCGTCGGGCTGTCGAACGTGTCCAACCAGGTCCCGCCCGAGATGCGGCCCCGTCTGAACCAGGTCTATATGGTGATGCTCATGGCGGTGGGGTTGGACGCGGCCATCCTCGACCCGCTCGATGCCAAGCTGATGGACATCATCCGCATCGTCGAGACGCGGGATGCTTCGACGCCCGCAGGCGCGCTCTACATCAAGCTGCATGATGCGGTGGCGGCCGGTGAGGAACTGCAGCCCGAGGCGGTCGACATGTCCGACCCTGAACAGCTGGACATCTGGAAGACGGTGCGCGTCCTGTTCAACAAGGTGATCTACACCGAGTCCTACCTGCGGCTGTAGTACCTCGCATCCCGCGCCACGCTGGCCCGGATGCCCGGGGGACAAGGAGAGCCTGGTATGACCAAGACCGGAGGTCCGATCAACGTTGCAGAGCTGCTGGCCAAGGCCAACCAGCCTTCGGCCGACGCCATGACCCTGCACCCGTACTACCGGGGCAAGATGGAAGTGGCCCTCAAGGTGCCCGTTCGCGACTTCAACGACTTCGCCATATGGTACACGCCGGGAGTCGGCGCGCCCTGCAAGGCCATCGCCAAGAACCCTGAGCTGGTCTACGAGTACACGCACAAGTGGAATACCGTGGCGATCGTCTCGGACGGGACGCGCGTGCTCGGGTTGGGAGACATCGGGCCGAAGGCCGGCCTGCCAGTCATGGAAGGCAAGGCGCTGATCTTCAAGTACTTGGGCGGGGTCGATGCCTGGCCAATCGTGCTCGACACCAAGGACCCGGACAAGCTCATCGAGACGGTGCTGCTCCTTCAGCCCGGCTTCGGCGGGATCAACCTGGAGGATATTGCCCAGCCAAAGTGCTTCCAGATGCTGGACACGCTGCGGGACAAGGCCGAGATCCCCGTGTGGCATGACGACCAGCAGGGAACCGCTACCGTCGCCTTGGCCGGGCTGACCAACGCCCTGAAGGTCGTGGGCAAGGACCTGGAGAAAGTCCGCATCGCCTTCATCGGCGTGGGCGCGGCAAACGTCGCCTGCGCCCGGCTGCTCTTCGCCGCCGGCGTCGACCCATCCCGCTGCGTCATGGCCGACATCGACGGCATACTGAGCAAGAAGCGCAGCGACATCGAATCCCACAAAGAGGAGCTGGCGGACCACTGGAGGTTCTGCCAGATCACCAATCCCGAGGGCCGCCAGGGCGGGATCCCGGAGGCAATGGCCGGGGCGGACGTGGTCATCGCCTACTCCAAGCCCGGGCCGGGCACGATCAAGCCCTCATGGGTGCAGACAATGGCGAAGGACCCAGTCATCTTCGCCTGCGCCAATCCCGTGCCTGAGATCTGGCCCTGGGAGGCCAAGGAGGCCGGGGCGGCCGTCATCGCCACGGGGCGCTCCGACTTCCCCAACCAGGCCAACAATTCGCTGTGCTTCCCCGGCCTGTTCCGGGGGGCGCTCGACGTTCGCGCCCGGACGATCAGCGACGGCATGTGCATGAGCGCGGCCGAGGCCCTGGCTTCGATGGCTTGCGACAAGGGCCTCAGCTCGGAGTACATCCTGCCGACGATGGAAGAGTGGGAGGTAGCACCGCGCGAGGCGGCCGCTGTTGCCGTCAAGGCCGTCGAGGAAGGCCTGGCCCTGAAGGCCTTGACCTACGAGGAGGAACTCAAGAACGCCACGGAGATCATCCGCCGCAGCCGCCAGCTGACCCAGACCATGACCGATGCCGGCCTGATCCTCAAAGCCCCAGAGTAGGCCTCCGGCGCGGGCCCGCTGCCCCCCGGAGCGGGAATGCCCTTGCTGGCCACGATCGTGAGGGAATAGCGGGTCTCGAAAGGAAGGGAGATAGACCGGGTGGAATGGGCTGTGCCAGACAGCGGAGCGTTGGCCTGCCAAAGCAGAAAAGGGAGAAGATCGTCGACAAGAATGAGATCAGGGAGTGACGACGATGTTGAAGGAGCGGGTGTCATGTTCAGTCAGCTAGATGCGAACTACCGTCAATTGGTGACCCTGGCCGACGGGGCTCGTGTGCTGCTCCGGCTGCTCACCAAGGCCGACCGCACCGGGCTGCTTGAGCTGTATGCTCCGGTCACAGAGGAGGATCAGCGGTACATGCGCCAAAACGTGCGCGACCCCAAGCTCATCGAGGCATGGATTGACGAGCTTGACTACGACAAGGTGCTGCCGCTGATTGCTGTGTTCGGCGACCGGATCGTCGGCAACACGACCTTGCACTTCGGCAGCGGGCCAACCCGCCACATTGCAGAGCTGCGCATCTTCCTCCCCAAGGACTTCCGCCGGCGCGGCCTGGGGACGAAGATGCTCCAGGCCCAGATCGAACTCGCCAAGCGGCGCAACCTGCACTACCTGATGGCGCACATCGTCGGCGACCAAACCAATGTGATCAAGGCGTTTCAGCAGGTGGGATTCGAGCGCAAGTGCACATTGGACAACTACCACATGCTTCCCGACGGCGACCTGAGAGACACGGTCATCGTCAGCCTGGCCCTGCGCCCCAGCCGCAGCGAGTTTTAGCGGCTCGCCATGCGGCGATGCAAGGACCGTCTGGAAGCGGCCCGCTAAGATACCGTGGCCGACAGAGACTGGCTCGCCTCATGAGGCAATCGGCCGCCCGCGATAAAAAGCGACGAAGCATCTGGGCAGACACTGCGGCGCCGGCTCGGCTACTGGCCTAGCACTGGTTGCGGGTTTCAACGCATTGGGGCGCACAAGAGTCAGGCTCGCCCGCACTCTGTCCTGGGTGGCCTCCGTCGTAACCCCCGAGACATGCTCCCGACCGAGTGAACCAAGAACACCGCTACCGCATGCCGGCTCAAGCCAGGCGCTCTTCCAGCAACCC
>CAYQUY010000200.1:4904-5205 GCA_964420755.1 uncultured Anaerolineaceae bacterium | reverse complement strand
CTCCTGCACCCATCTTCGAGGCCGCTCCTGCTGCGCCCGTCCTGGAGGAGGCTCCGGCCGCACCGCCGCCCGAGGTGCCCGTAGCCGCGCCCGAGGCGGTTGCGGCGCCCACGCCTATCCTCGAGGCTGCCCCTCCGGCTCCCAAGATCCCAGCCGGGCCCGTCGCGGCGCCGCCGCCTCCGACACCGGCTCCCGAGCGAGCGGCCCCGGCGCCGGTCGGGGTACCTCCGTTTGAGGTTGAGGCGGCACCCCGCGCCGGCTTCCTGCCCAGCGAGATGGTCCTGCCCACCCCACCGGTGGT
>CAYQUY010000200.1:0-4894 GCA_964420755.1 uncultured Anaerolineaceae bacterium | reverse complement strand
GGCTTCGGGAAGCCGGTCACGTTCAACGTAACGCCGGCCGTCCCGGCGGTCCCGACTGAGGCAGTCGTCCCACCGCCCGTGCCGGCCGTCCTCCCGGCTCGGCCGCCGGAAGCCCCTCCGCCCGAGCCCAGCTTGGTGGCTCCGCCAGCACCCACGGTTGAGGCCGCCGCGCTGGCGCCTGCGCCCGCGCCTCCTGCTGAGCGGCCTCCGATCGTCACCCCGCCGCCCGAAGCCATGCCGATGCCAGAAGCTGCGCCTGTGGTGGCGCCACGGGTCGTCCCGCCCAAGCCTGCCCCGCCAAGCCCTGCAGAACTGCTGGAGGCTGCTCGGCGGGCGATGACCGCCGGCGACATCCAGACATCGCTTGGCCGTTATGCCATGCTGATCCGCAGAAAGCGCGAACTCAACACAGTGATCGAAGACCTGAGAAGCGCCCTGGGGCGAGGCTCAGCACTGCCGGAGGTATGGCAGGCCCTCGGCGATGCCTACATGAAGGCCGACAGGCTCCCCGAAGCAATCGAAGCCTACCGGCGTGGCCTGGAATCAGTCTAGACCGCAGGCAAGCCCCTCGGGCAGCACGACAATCACCGCGGACATCCTCAGACAGTCTGGGAGGCAACCTTGGAAAGGACGCTCGTGCTTGTGAAGCCCGATGGTGTCCAGCGCGGGTTGATCGGCGAGACGATCAGCCGGCTCGAGCGGCGTGGCCTTCGGCTGATCGGGGCGAAGTTCGTCACCATTGGACGGGAAATGGCGGAACGTCACTACGCCGTTCACCGCGGAAAGCCGTTCTACGATGGGCTTATCGCCTACATCACCTCCGCACCGGTGATGGCAATGGTCTGGGAAGGCCCCCAGGCTATCGCCGCCGTCCGTCAGACCATGGGCGCCACGCGGCCCCTGGAGGCCGCCCCAGGCTCGGTCCGGCATGACTTCGGCCTGGAAGTCGGGCGCAACCTGACGCACGCCTCGGACTCGCCTGAGACGGCCTCCGAGGAGGTCTCCCTATGGTTCTGTCCCGACGAGTTGGTGTCCTGGTCCCGCGACCTGGATCGATGGGTCTTCGAGTCCTAGCCCGAATCCGGAACAGGCCGGACAAGAAGGGATGGGTGGCATCGCCACCCATCCTTTTCGTTTTCCCGCGTCGCCGATCAGTCTACAAAAAGCACCTCTACTTGAGGCGAAGCACAACCTTGCCCCCCTTCCACAGGTCCTCCAGCCGGTAGTAGTCTCGTGATTCCGGCGAGAAGAGGTGCAGGATGACGCCCCCGTAGTCGAGCAACATCCAGCCGCTGTGGGGGCTCCCTTCTACCTGGGTTGCGGCGTGCCCGCGTCCCCGTTTGGTCCGTCGCAGGACTTCGTCGGCCAGCGCCTGCAGCGTCCGTTCGCTTGATCCGGTGCAGATCACAAAGTAGTCCGTGAAAGTGCATACGCTGGTCAGGTCGAGAAGCAAGACGTCTTCGCCTTTCTTCTCCTCGAGGGTCTCTACGATCGTGTGAGCCAGCGATAGCGCCTCTTCTATCATCCGCCTCCCGTTGTCAGGTCGCAGGCGAGCGCGTCGCCAACGCGAGGTCCACGGCCTCCTGCGGCGTGTCCGCCCGCAGGATGTCCAGTGGCGTCCCGTCTGCCTGGAACGCCTGCCAGGTCGCCAGGCCAACCATCCGCCGGGCACTCTTGAGGGCCAAGCCAATCTCCGACAGCGTGCCGTGGCCGCCGCCGATGGCGATGACGGTCCGCCCGGCCAGCGCTACCAGAGCGTTGCGCGCCTCCCCAAGGCCGGTCGGGAGCGCAATGGTGAGGAAGGGATTGCCGGCTCCGTGCTCGGTCCCGGGCAGCAGGCCGACGGTCATCCCTCCTTCGCTCAGGGCGCCCCGGCAGGCTGCTTCCATGACGCCGCCTCTGCCCCCGCAGACGAGAACCACCCCGCGGCGGGCCAACAACCTGCCGACCTCCTCCGCCAAGGCGGCCTCCTCCGAGGTGCACTCGGCACCGCCGACGACCGCCACCGCGACGAGAGCCTCCCGCTTCACTTCGGCCCTCGGAGCGGGATCTCCGCCATGCGGGAGTACACTGCGCCAGTCGGACGCAGGTCGCTTCGCATCAGGTAGATCGCACCGACGCGGATGTCGCCATAATCCCCAGCAGGCGACCGTTCCACGCATTCGCCAGCAGCTCTGGCTGCACCCGAGCCCGCGCCCTCACGGACTCTGCCCAAGGTCAGATGAGGTGAGAAGGGCCGACCCTCACGCCGATAGCCCAGCCGCTCCAGCCCAGACTCCAATGCCTCCTGCAAACCAGCCAACGAACCGGACTCCTCGCTGACGCCCACCCAGATGACACGTGGCCTGCGATTGTCTGGGAAGCAGCCTAGGCCGCGAAGGTGGAAATCAAAAGGCGGACGCTTGGAGGCCACCAGCTCCATTAGCTCCCTGATCTGCCCCAGACCATCTTGGGAGACTTCGCCGAGGAACTTGAGGGTGAGGTGAATGGATTCCGGCCGGACCCAGCGGACAGTCCCTGGAGGGATGGCGGCCGCCAGACATGAGATCTGCTTCGCCAGGTTCTCGCGAACGGGCCCGGTCAGGTCAATGGCTACAAAAGAGCGGACTGCGGCCAATATCCTTCTGCTCCCTGAGGGGAAGGATCGTCGGCCAGTGGCGGGCCCTCAACCAGTCCGCCCTGGGCCTGGCCGCGGATTATACCATGTCGGCTGGAGACCCATCCCCTTGGCAGGCCTCCTCTCCCGCGGTCGCATACAACTGCCCCTGGCCGTCGACTTCTCAGCACGGGCTCTCCGCCGGGAGGAGTCGCTGCCTACTCCGGCGCTGCTTGCCGGAACGGGCTCCGCTCGGGCGCACAGGTCCCTCTCGGCTTTCCTATTGTCCAGGCTGAATCCAGCGGGTAGAATGCGACTGTGGCAGATAGGCTTTCGAGACGGGGCTTCCTCAAGGGCGCTGCCGTCGGGCTCTGCGCCCTGTCCTCGCCCCCGCTCCCCCTCACTCCAGGGGTCGACCCGCTAGGCCTTGGGCGGGTCACCGTCAGCTGGATCGGGCTGTATCAGGAACCCAGCTTCCGTTCCCGGCGGATGGACTTGCGTTCTCGGGACACGCTGGTCACCCTGCTTAGCCGAGAGACCTCTGACGATGGCCCATCCCATAATCCCCTCTGGTACGGCGTGGCGGACGGCTATCTGCACTCTGGCCGCCTACAACTCGTGCGCTGGGACCCACAGGCACCGCTGCCAGCTGTCCCCCAGGGAGGCGGGTTATTCGAGGTGAGCGTCCCCGCCACCCGCTCGTACCGCGAGCCAGATCCCGAATCCGACCCTCTCTATCGACTGTACTACCAGTCAACCGCCTGGGTGGAGGCGGTCGTGACCGGAGCCGATGGGCGCCAGTGGTACCGTATCCTGGACGACCGGCTCAGGGTCCGCTATCACGTACGTGCGGAGCATCTGCGCCGCATCCCTCCCGAGGAGGTCACGCCGATCTCCCCCGACGTCCCTTCGCACGCCAAGCGGATCGAGGTCTCGCTGGCGCGTCAGGAGCTCCTGGCCTATGAACTCGATCGCCTGGTCCTGCGAACGCGCATCTCCAGTGGCATTCCCAGCAGCGACCCTACGCCGAATGGCATACCGACGACCACGCCCAGCGGGCAGTTCTACGTCGAGGTCAAGACACCGGTCAGACACATGGGCGACGGCAATCTCACCTCCGACCTCGAAGCCTATGAGCTCCCTGGCGTGCCTTGGGTGTCGTTCTTCCATCTGACCGGCGTCGCGTTCCATGGCACCTACTGGCACAATGACTTTGGCCGGGTGCACAGCCATGGCTGCGTCAACATGCGCACCGAGGACGCCAAGTGGCTGTACCGGTGGACGCTGCCCTTGTGCGAGCCCGACAGCCTGCTTATCCGGGGGCACGGGTCGCCAGTCTTGGTAGAATGACCTGGGGATGTCAGAGGGAGAAGCCCGGGCCGGTTTCGGCGAGGGCGGTGTGCTGCCGAGGGGGACGGTTCACTCGCCCTTCGGGCGGTCTCGGACGCGGTCAAGAAGATCGGGCAGCTTACCGGTGTCGCTGTAGCCAGAGGCGCCCCGGCTGACCGCGGCACGCCCCTCCGCCTCGCTTAACTGCGCGGCCAGGACGTAGATGCCAGCGTCGGCGCACAGCTGGCGCAGCGTGCGCAGCAGCCAGAAGTCTCGCTCCTCAGCGAGCTTGGCGTTGACCAGGATCAGGCCGAGAGGGACCCGCTCCGCCAAGGCCACCGCCTCTTCCGCCCCCGCCGCCTCCGTCACCCGGTAGCCGGTCTCCTGGATCATCAAGACCATCATGTCGCGGACGGCCGCGTCCTGCTCGACGACCAGGACCCGTGCCGAGGGGCTGATGCCCGATGTCAGCAGGGCATTGATGGCGGTTACCAGCGCACCGGTGCCCGAAGGCCGCACCAGGTAGTTGACAGCCCGAATTGCCACCTCGCCGTCCGGCTGGTCGAAGTACGTGAGAAAGAGGACCGGGATGTGGCGCGTTCTTCGGTCCGCCTTGAGCAGGTAGGCGATGTCAAAGGCAGGCGGCTGACGGATCATCAGATCGAGCAGGATCACGTCCGGGTTGATGTTCCGAGCCAGCGCCACTCCCTCTCCGCCATCGTACGACAACACCACCCGGTAGCCAGCAGCCGACAGGTCCCGCAGCAGCAGGTTCCCCATCTCGGGCTGGTCCATCACGAGCAGCAGGGTGCGCGCCTCGCCTGGCGCGACGGGGATCCGCGACTCGACCATCTGGCGTAAAGAGGAGAAATCGGCGTCCTGGATCGTGGCCGTCTGGAGCGGCAAGACGAAGGAGAACTGGCTTGCCTCCCCCTCGGCGGGGTCCGCCCAAAGCAGGCCTCCAAAGCC
>CAYQUY010000199.1:0-5209 GCA_964420755.1 uncultured Anaerolineaceae bacterium | reverse complement strand
ACTCCAGCCCGCGTCCAGGCGCGCACGCGGCCGTCGTGAGCCCCGTCTTGGCGCAGGTACACCAGGAGGCGATCGGCGCCGTAGCTCCGGGCTGGGCCCGCGGGTTCTGCCACGACAGGAAGAATCCCCTTCCCGTCCTTCCCGCTGCCTTCGGCAACCAGTTGCTCGATCCAGTCCTCTAGCGGCGCGAAAGCTGGATCCGAGACGAAGGCCAGCTTGTCTCGGCCTTGGCGGGCAGCCGTAGTAAGTGCCGCGGCGAGGAAGAGGCCGGGATTGCGGGTCGGCTCGATGGCGGGCCGGCAGGCATGTGCCATGTCACTGCCCCCACGCAGCAGCGCGCGCAAGTCCACGTTCATCAGCGCTGCGGGTAGCAGCCCGAACACAGAGAGCGCCGAGTAGCGCCCACCGACGTCCGCGGGGCTGGAGAAGACTCGCTGGAAGCCCCGCTCGTTCGCGAGAGCCTCCAGTCGAGTGCCCGGATCCGTGACCGCGACGAAATGGTCGCCCGCTTGCGCGGCACCCATGCGATCGCAGGCCAGTGACCAGAAGTGCTCCATGAGCGCCAGCGGTTCCGTGGTCGTCCCCGATTTGCTGGCAACGATGAAGAGCGTCTCCTCGACAGGAGCGGTCCGGGTGACCTCCAGGATGACCGCCGGGTCGGTCGTATCCAGTACATGGACACGCATTCCCTCTGGCCCAGCCAGCATGCGCCTGATCACGCTGGGCGCGAGCGACGAGCCGCCCATGCCCAGCAGCACCGCCTGACGGATGCCCGCCGCCCGGACCTCGGCCGCGAATCCCTCCAGGTCCTCGACCAACCCCTGCGAGGTCTCGGGCAAGGTCAGCCAGCCCAATCGCTCCCGGATCTCAGACGCCTCGGCCTCCTTGTCGCTCCACAAGCTCGCGTCGCCCTGCCAGAGACGCCGGCCGACGTCTCGCGCATCGAACTCCTCCAGTGTGTCGCGTAGTCCGAGGAGCAAAGGTCCAAGCTCTCGGACGAACCCTGCCTGCCCCTGGCGCACCTCCTTGACGAGTGCCTTCCAGGTCGTCTGCAGCTGCCTCGCGGATTCCGCCTCCTGATGGTCGGCGAGATCAGCCAGGGAGACGCCCAGGCCATCCAGCGTTTCCAAATGAGCCCGTGCGGCGGAGAGCTCCTCGACGCGCCCAGGTGTCACCTGGCTAGTTCCGCCGAACGCAGCGGCGTCCTCCTGGGAAAGGATGCAGATCGTTTCTGGCGCGGCCAAGGCGGCCAGGTAGCCAGGCCCGCCCTCCTGTTCAAGCTTTGCTGCCCACGCCAGCCGCTGCGGGCGGGCTCCATGACGAGCAAGGATGGCAAAACGCTCATCCTCGAACGCGGCCTGGTATTGAGCCAGGATCAGCTTGCCCATGGCTACCGGGATCTTCCCCGTTAGGCTGGCAGCCCGTTCTCCCTCCGGGCCTCCTCCCTGGGCCAACTCTTGCATCCTTCCCCCGACCCAGAGGTCAATCCAGGAGAGGCCGATCGAGGCGACCGAGGCGACATGGTCCAAGGCCTCGCCCCGGGCCAACCGCGCCTCAAGCCCGCGGGTGTAGGCCTCGACGACATCGGCATGCCTTTCGAGCGAGTAGATCCAACCGACGTCGAGGTTGAGGCCGTCCGCGACGGCCTGCTCGACTGCAGCCAGCAGATCGGGTGCCGCGGGCGCTCGCAGCATCACATTCGGCCGGTTGATCGCTCCCCAGAATCGCGTTGCTTCGGCCAGCCAGGCCTCGGCGCCTGGCGCAGGAGCGGCCGGGACCGACACGTACCCCTCTCTGCCATTGGTGCGTTCGAAAAGGGGGAGGAACACGTCGGCGACGGCGCGGGCTTCCTCGACCCGCAGCGCGTCGAGGGCCCGCTCCGCCGCCCAACCGGCCTGTGCCATCTGCCGCAAGCCGGCCCTGTAGTCCTGACGGTGTTGGGCTGCCTGGGTGTGCGCTTCCAGGTCGGTGAGGCCACCGGACACTCTGCCCGAAGCGACCAGCCGGGCGAGGTCGCCCGACTCGAGCAGGGCGCGGCTAATCCCCTCCAGCCATATGACCTGGCCTTGTGCCTGGAAGCGATCCGTCATTCCGCCGCTTGGCCCGCCTCTTTGGCCTCGATCGCCAACACCTTTCCCACCCTCCGAGCGTGACGCTCCTCGCCCGAGAACCTGGCCTGCAAGAACGCCTGAACGATCTCTACCGCAGGGTCAGGGCCGATGATGCCCGCCCCCAGGGACAGCACGTTGGCGTCATCGTGCTCCACACACTGGTGGGCAGAGTAGGTGTCGTGGCACAGCGCGGCGCGAATCCCGCGCATCTTGTTGGCCGCAATCGCCGCCCCCACTCCCGAGCCGCACAGAAGTATGCCGCGGTCAGCCTCTCGCCTCTGCACGAGGCGGCCAACCTTCTCGGCGTAGTCCGGGTAGTCTACGGGCTCGGTTGAGAAGGTCCCGAGGTCGATGACCTCGTGCCCGCAGCGCTGGATGGTCTCCAGCACGATCGCTTTCAGCGGAAAGCCGGCGTGATCACACCCCACGGCGATTCTCATCGTTCACTCCTTGGGTCAGCGTCGTGGCTTCACTACAGAGGGAGCCTTGGCCCGTGCGCTGGGCCTTGCCTTGGAAGGCCTCTTGGCTTTGGCCCTCGCGGCCTTCTTGGGGGCCTTGACCCTCGACCGAGGTCTGGGCGCCACCTTCGCCCCGGCGCGCCGCGCCGAAGCCGCCCGCGCCTTCTCCAGCGTCTCGCGCGCCGCTTCCACGACGGCCTCCGCCGTCAGCCCCAAGTGCTGGTAGATCTCCTTGTAGGGTGCCGAGGCGCCGAAACGATTGATACCGATGACGACGCCGGCGTCGCCGACCCAGCGCTCCCAGCCCATCGGCACGCCGGCTTCGATCGCAACCCTCGCCCGCACCTCGGGCGGGAGGACCTTCCGCCGGTAGCGCAAGGGCTGCTCCGCGAATAGCTCCCAGGAGGGGAACGAAACCACGCGCACGGCCGTTCCCTTCTTCGCCAGGCGCTGAGCGGCCTCGAGGACGATCTCGACTTCGGAACCCGAGGCCATCAGGATCAGCTCCGGCGACCCCTTGCCAAAGTCCTTCAGGACATAGGCGCCTCGCCGGAGGCCTTCGGCGGGGCTGTACTGGGTTTGGTCAAGCACGCGAACAGCTTGCCGGGTGAGCGCCAGCGCGGTAGGGCCGGCCGTCAGCTCAAGGGCCACCAGCCAGGCGACCGCGGTCTCGTTTGCGTCCGCCGGCCGGATCACGGTCATGTTGGGGATCGCCCGGAGCGAGGCCAGCTGCTCAATTGGCTGGTGAGTCGGGCCATCCTCCCCTAGCCCAACGGAGTCGTGAGTGAAGATGTAGATGACCCGCTGCTCCATCATACATGCCAGCCGGATGGCGGGACGCATGTAGTCTGCGAAAACCAGGAATGTGCCACCATAAGGGATCAACCCGCCGTGCAGGGCCAGGCCGTTGAGAATTGCGGCCATGGCGTGCTCGCGCACGCCGAAGTGAAGGTAGCGGCCGACCCGGTTGTCGGCCTGAAAGTCTGGGCTGTCCTTGATCGAGGTCACGTTCGACGGCGTCAGGTCGCCAGACCCGCCGATCAGCTCCGGCAGAAGCGGCGCCAACACATTGAGGACCTTGCCAGAGGCGGAACGCGTCGCCACGCCCTTGGGATCAGCCGGGAACTGCGGCACCTTCTTGGCCAGACCCTCGGGCAGGCGGCCCTCCTGGGTGCGCTGGAATTGCTCCCCCAGGTCAGGGTAGGAGGCGCGGTAGCGGGTGGCGAGCTCGAGCCAGGCATGGTGCGCTTTGACGCCATGCTGGACCGAGGCCCTGAAGTGCTGGAGGACATCGTCCGGGACGAGGAAGCGAGGCTCGATCGGCCATCCCAACTTCTTCTTGGCGCCGTTGAGCTCCTCATCGCCCGGCGGCTCACCGTGAGCCGACGCCTTGTCCTGTTTGGTCGGGAGACCGAAGCCGAGGTGGGTCCGGCATAGGATCAGGGAGGGTCGGGGATCGGCCTTGGCCGCGACCAGGGCGCGATCGACAGCCTCCAGGTCGTTCCCGTCCTCGACGCGCTGCACGTGCCAGCCGTAGGCTTCAAAGCGCTTGGCCCGATCTTCAGTGAAAGCCAGTTCCGTGCTGCCATCGATGGTGATCCGGTTGTCGTCGTACAGATAGATCAGGCGTCCCAGGCGCAGATGGCCGGCCAGGGAGGCCGCCTCGGAGGCGACCCCTTCCATCAGGTCGCCGTCGGAGACGATCCCGTAGACGTAGTGGTCGACGATGGGGAAGTCTTCCCGGTTGTACATCGCCTCCAGGTGCTGGGCGGCGATGGCCATGCCAACGCCGGTGGCGAAACCCTGGCCCAGCGGGCCGGTCGTCGTCTCAACGCCGGGGGCGCAGTCACGTTCCGGGTGTCCCGGGGTCATGCTGCCCCACTGGCGGAAGCGCTTGACCTCCTCCAGTGGAAGGTCATAGCCCGCCAGGTGAATCAGGGCGTAGAGCATGGCCGAGCCGTGGCCGGCCGAGAGGACGAAGCGGTCCCGATCGGGCCACTTCGGATCGGAGGGATCGATCTTCAGGTGGCGGGTCCACAGGACATAGGCCATGGCTGCGGCCCCCATGGGTAGGCCGGGGTGCCCGGACTTGGCCTGCTGGACCGCGTCTGCAGCGAGGAAGCGGATCGTGTTCACCGCTCGGCTTTCGAGGTCGTGATCTGGCATCATGGGACTCCTTGCCCTCGCGGTTGGGGAAGAGGTCTGTGGCTCAGTCGGCATGTTCCAGTCTCAGAGATGTAGGGGTTGTCACAGGGTGTCGCATCGCTGATCGTCGCGGCCCCAGCCACGCCCCGGGCCGGTCGCCTTCATTCCCGACGGTACACAGGACGACGAGGGCATAACCACTACTGGACAAGCGCAGTACACAGCCGGCAACCCCACGTGCGCGACCCGGGCCGCCGGCCAAAAACGATGATATCACAGTTATTCGAGAGGCGAATAGCGGTGGATGGGTTCAGGATATGTGAGAGAGCGGGAGCATTCATGGAGCCTCCGCCCGCTCGGGCACTTTCAGCCGTGCACACGGGAACCGGCGCTTCATGCCTGTTTGGCAGGGAAGGATGCCCGCCGGGAGGCCCGGCACGACGGCCGGGGCCCCTTAGCGACCGAACAGGCGCCGGGCCTGGCGCGCCAAACGCC
>CAYQUY010000198.1:0-5210 GCA_964420755.1 uncultured Anaerolineaceae bacterium | reverse complement strand
CGGAAGCACGGTCGGAGGCTGCCAGATGGGCGATCCCGACATGCGCGTGCCGGTCGCACCCACGGTCACACCTCCGCCGCCGGCCGCGCTGGTCGGGGTCAGGACCAGGCCGCCGCCGTAGCCCGCGAAGCGGTACAGCTCGTTGCGGGTCGCATCGGGGGGCGAGACAGACCCCTCGGCGTCCACCCAGGCATGTTGCCCCGAGGAGAGCACGATCGGCAGCCGTGCCAAGCCCTGACGGGTGATCTCGCAGCGCTCATGAAAGCAGTCGACGTCGAAGCGGGGCAGGAGCTCGTCGAAGATCACGCCCATCAACGACCCAACAAGCCGGGCAGTATCGCCCGCCGGCGACTTCACCGCCAGCACGTGCAGCGGCCCGGCCTCAGTCGAGACGAGCACGAGCCCCCGCCTGAGGATGATCACCGTCTCCCGGATCCGGTCTCCATCGGCGATGGCCAGAAGCTCGATCTCGCTATCCGGGCCGAGGAACACGATCGACTGATCCGCCAGGCCAACGCGGACATAGGCGTCCTGGCCTAGTGTCCGCAGAAGAGTACCGGTCCCTGCGGCGACAATCTCCTCTGTCTGGAGGGGACGGAAGGGGCCACCCCCCTGCTGAGACTCGGCGTTGCCGACCACCTCGGAAACGTACGCCACACCGGAAGGCAGTGCCGGGATCGTTGGCGTCCCCCTGCTGTCCCCGGAACGGAGGAGCCGTGGCAGCAAGAAACCCGCGCCGCCCAGGGCCAACGCCAGGCCGGCCCAGGCGAAGACCTTAGGGTTCAGGCGTGGTCGCGCCTTTGGGCCGCCGGGAATCTGAATGACAACCGCAGATACGTTGTCGTCCGCCTTGGCTGCCAGGGCGCGTCGCACCAGCCGGTTGGCCGCATCTTTCGGGGGCCTTCCCTGGGCCAACGGGGCCAAGTCATGTTCCTCGACGTAGTGGGCTGCAGGATTGTTGTGGCGGGCCTTAGTCAGCCCGTCCGAGCAAACGAGGACAACATCGCCGGGCTGGAGTGGCAGGCCCTGAGCTCCCTCCGCCTCGGCGCTGGACTCCTTCCCACCCCGCAGCCAGAGTCCCAGGTCAACCTCCAGCGACCGGTCGTAGCCGATCGAGCGGACAATCTCATCTTTCCTTGGGTGCTTGGCGGCTTCCTGCGGTGAGAGCCTGCCTGAGCGAACGACCTCCTCCTCCCAGGTGTGGTCACGGGTCACACAGACGGCCTTCCCGTCCCGCAGGCGGTAGATCCGGCTGTCACCGACATTGGCGACATACAGGCGGTCGTGGGCGACGGCCGCCAGAGCCGCGGTCGAGCCCATGTTGGACTTGCGCCGGCTGCCCCGAGCGTCGGCGAAGACCCGCCGGTTGGCTTCTTCGAGAGCCTGCTTGAGCAAGAGGGGGATGTTGCGCTCCGCCGATCGAGCGATGTGATCGAAGACCACGGTCACGGTCAGCTCGGCCGCCCGTTCCCCCGCATTCTCGCCGCCTATCCCGTCCGCCACCAGCCCGACGGTCAGATCGAGGCCCGCCCCGGTCCGCACGCGACCCGCGCGGCAGCGGTCCTCGAGGACGGTGCGCCGCCCGGAAGCGCCGATGTTCGAAACCGCGGCGGTTGCAGGACCTCCTGGCGGTTGCGGTTCGGCTTTGGGCATCCGACCTTCTCCTTCCCGGTCTTGGCGGGCACCCGCCAATCAACGTTTCCAGGGAAGGCGCGACTTGGGCTTCGGCGCGCGGCGGACCCGCCAGTCACCCGAGTAGCGATCGACAAACCGGTAAAACTGCATCATGTTCACCCGAACCCGCGGGTCCTTGGCGAGGCAACCCTCGATGACGAACTCGTCCACCTCCGGAGGGATCTCGCGGCATTCGTTGCGGATCGGGACAGGGACGGCACGCTGGATGGCCGAGGTGATGCTGCGATCGGTCACACCCAGGAACGGCTCCCGTCCGACCAGCATCCGGTAGAGCAAGATGCCCATGCTCCACACATCGGCCTTGGCAGGATCGGCTAGCGTCTCCGGGGCGCTGGGCGCCTGCGTCTCCGAGAGGCGCTCGGGCGCCATGTAGACGATGGAACCATCCGCCTGCTGCTTGACCAACTTGGCCGCCACGCCGAAGTCAATCAGCACCGGCTCGATCCGTTCGCCAAGGGTCAGAGGCCGACGGAAGAGGACGTTGTCGGGCTTGACATCATTGTGCGAGAAGCCTCGTTCGTGCACGTGGAGTAGGGCCCTGGCCAGCTGGTGGCAGATGACGGCCGCCTCGCCCAGTGAGAGCTTGCCCATGCTGCGGCTGTAGGCCTCAAGCGATCCGCCCCGCAGAACCTCCATGCCAAAGAACCACGGGCTGTCGAGGATGCTCACCGCCCGTTCCTTGTAGGCATTCTTGCCGCGGGAAACGGGCTCGATGCCAACCACTCCGCGATGGTTCAGCTTCTGCAGAACCTCGACCTCTTTCTGGATGGCGGCAAAGAAATAGATCTGGTTCGCCCCGGTCCGGCTGATCTTGAGGGCGACCTCGTCGCCCCCTTCCCCGCGGCGGACCGCCCGGACGACGCGCGCCATGCCACCCCGGCCCTCGGGGTAGACCTCGACGATGTGGAAATCCCCCACAGGCAGCCCGGGTTTCAGATCGGAGAGGGGATAGGGCGGCACGGCCGGCGGTCTCCTGTCCTAACCCTCGGCGCGTCCCTGGTCGGACGGCTTCCGGGGCTGGGTCCGCCGGAACTCATCTTCGCCGCCCCGCTGGGTCCCGTCGGTCGCCGCCAGCTGGAAGAGGAATCGCAAGCCACCTCTCTCAAGCGGCGCGACATCGATGGTATCCCCGTCGTGCAGCATGATGCTGGTCAGAGGCGTGAGTTTCTCACCGTTGACGTAGGTTCCGTTGCTACTGTCCTCGTCCCTGATCTCGAAGTGGTCATCTTCGTCGAGAATGGTGCAGTGCAGGCGGCTGATGGGGCTGTCTTCCTCGTTGATGTGAAACAGCAGATCAGCGTGCCGCCGGGATCGGCCGATGGCTGTCGTCCCGTAGATCTCATAGGCCTTGGAGGGAGGCTCATCGAAACCCTCCAGGGGCACCAGGTACGCCCGGGCAACCAGGGCGCTCCGGCGGCCCGTCACACGCTCGACGAAGTCGACGATCCCCTCGCTGGCCTGCTGGAACGCAGGTCCAAGCTTCTTCCGGTTGAAGAACAGGATCAAGGCGACCGCAAGCGCCAGAGCCGCCACGCCGAAGGATATGTAGACCATGATCTCGTCGGGGAGACCCATCCCGCCAGGCCCCTCATACTCCAGGCCAACGGTGACCGGCGTCGAGGCACCCTGGAGACCCAGCTCGTCCTCGACGACAACCTGAAGGACCGCGGGCACCTGGCCACGAGACTGGTAGAGCCGGATATCCCAGGTCACGGCCACCTGGTCTTGCGTCAGATGCACCTGGCCAGTAATAGCGTTGTCAACCAGGAGCTCGGCGGCCCGGACCTGGCGCGGCCATCCATCTGGCCAGCTGATCTGGGCAACGGCGTCGACGAAGGTGGGCAGCGCCTCCGCCGCGTCAACGCCTTCCTCCCCCTGGCGGGTCAGGATTGTCCCATGGGCTGGCGCGGTGATGACGACTTCAGGGGCCTGAAGCGCGACGGTGTACGTGGTCTCGGCGCTAAGCGTCTGGTCGCCCGCTGCCAGGCTGAGGACGACCTGTCGGGGGCTAGTCGAGCCCGAGGTGGATCGGTAGGTGACGACCTGCTGCCGACGCAGGACGGTCAGATCGTGGAAGAAGCCTTCCACGTTCGCTGCCGGGTACAGGGGGAGGAAGCGCCCGCCGGTCGCCACGGCCAGCGCCTCCGGCGCGTCAGACCAATAGGGGGCTTCGCGGGTCTGAACGAGGACGATGTGGATCGGCACGCCGATCGAGAGCGCCCGCTCTGCCACGTCGGTGAGATCGGCGCGGAAGCCCGGCGTGAACAAGACGACGGCCGCCAGCTTGTCTTGGTCCGTGGTGGCGAACTCAATCTCGTCCAACGCCCGGTTCAGCGAGGCCCGGCTGTAGTCGCCATAACGGGGAGCGCGCGAGAAGCCGGCGTCCGAAGGAACGACGTAGGCCTGCAGCGTCTGCAGGGTCGCGTTGGGATCCGCCGACCAGGGGACGAGCAGGTTGGCGGTCCCTCCTTCCTGGACCAGGACCGACACGCGATCCACCCCGGCCAGCATCCAGGGCCGTCCCACCAGGTAGGTCTGGATGTGCTCCAGGGCCCGCGCGAAGGCGGTCCCCAGCCCGACCCCCGTGTGGAAGACCCCATCGCCTGGATCCACAGCAAACAGCACGCGCATGCCAACGTCTGCGGCTTCCGCCGACTGCACGCTGGCCTGCACCCCTTCTTCCAGGACGCTCAGGCTGGCCGCGGGCAGAACCTCGACGGGACGACCGCTCGGATCCAGAGCCACGACGTGCAGGCTGACAAGCGGGAACCGCTGTGTGTCGACACTCGAAATGGCGATAGAAGCCACCGCCGCCTGGGAGAAGGCCGGCGTCCAGCCCAGCAGCATCACCCCTGCCTGAAAGAGCAGCAGTCCCCCGCGCAGCAAGCCGCCTGGCCGAGACGAAGGACGGCGGTGGTCTCTCATGCGCGGTCTCCTTTCCCGCCCCGGGTCGGCCCGGCGGGCTCCCGCGGCGCTTCCTGCGAGTCCCACACAAACACCAGGGAGACGTCGCCGAAGCGAACCTCGCAGCCATCCGTGAGACGGACCCGTTCGCCCGGGCGCAGCTGGAGCCCGTTCACCTCGCTGCCGTTGGTGCTTCTGAGGTCTTCGACAAACCAGGAGCCGCGATGGAGAAAGACCCTGGCGTGGCGCCTCGAAACCGAGGGCGACTCGGCGGCATCGAGATCGGTCAGATCGGCCCCGAGCACATTTCGGGCAACCCCTCCCCCAGGGTCGGCCCTGCCAACCAAGAGGCTCTTTGCCCGGAAGGGGAAGGTCGCGCCCGATGGGGCGATGAAACCAGGGCCGGTGAAGGGCGTTTCGGCGGCGGCACCGACGAGAGGCGCCGGCACCGGCTTCACCATCAGCATGAGCGTGTCGCCGTGAACGACGCCAGCGGCTTCCAGCGTGCGATCCATGGGCAGGACCTCGGCTGAATGGCGCTGCTTGAGGACGTAGCGCACCGGCGATCCGTCCTCGTCCAGATCCGCCCGCCCGATGGCATGCGCCAATGC
>CAYQUY010000197.1:0-5231 GCA_964420755.1 uncultured Anaerolineaceae bacterium | reverse complement strand
TAGAAGGCGTTGTCGGCCGAGAGCTCGATGTAGGTCATCATGCGGGCGATCTGGCGCACTTTCTCCTGGGCTTCGTTGGAGAGCAATGCCATGAACGTCCCCAGGACGGCGGTGTTGCCCAGGAAGCGGAAGCGGTCCCAGGGCAGGTCGGGCAAGAGCCCGATCTGGATCGCCTTCTCGACGTTGATGTACTTGCCAAACGAGCCGCCGACCAGGAACTGCTGCACGTCGGCCAGGTCGATGCCCACGCTGGAGGCCAGGACGGTGTAGCCGGCGTAGATGGCCGCCTTCGCCCGCAGCAGGTTGTCGACGTCGACCTTGCTCAGGACGATATCGCGTCCGGTCTCGGTCTGGTCGGCCCAGGCCACGACGTACTCGGGGCCGTGATCGCCCTGGCGGGTGCGGGGCGTGCCCAGGTCGAGTTTGACGTTGCCGCCGCGGTCGATGACGCCGGTGACGAAAAGCTCGGCCAAGAGCGAGATGAGGCCGGAACCGCACAGGCCGCGCGGCCGGACGTCGCCGATGACGCGGTAGGTGGGCTCGAACGTCTCCGAGCTCACCCAGACCTCCTCGATGGCGCCCTCGGTCGCCCGCATGCCGTCAACCACGCCGGCGCCTTCGAAGGCCGGGCCGGCGGAACACGCGCAGGTGACCATCCAGTCGCGTGTGCCCAGAACCATCTCGCCGTTGGTGCCGACGTCGATGAACAGGGTCAGCACGTCGCTCTCGGCCATACCACAGGCGAGGACGCCAGCGGTGATGTCGCCGCCGACGTAGGAGGCGACCCCATGCAGGTTAATCACGGTCGCCGCCGGATTGAGGCTGAGGTTGAGCTCACCCGCGGTGTAGACCGGGGGCTGGTTGGCGGTGGGGATGTAGGGTGCCAGGCGAATCGAGGCCGGTGGCAACCCGAGGAACAGGTGCTTCATGGTGGGGTTGCCGGCCACGGTCATCTTGATGATTTGCTCGCGGGGGATCCCTGTCCGTCGTTCCAGATGCTCGAGCAGGGCGTCGAGGGTCTGGCGCACCGCCTGGCCGAGTTGCTCGAGACCAGAGTCCTTGCTGCTGAAGATGATGCGCGAGATAACGTCCTCGCCGAAGGCGATCTGCCCGTTGTACTCGGCCGCCGAGCCGAGGACCTCCCCGTTGTGCAAGTCCACCAGATAGGCGGTGACCGTGGTGGTGCCGATGTCAAGAGCCAAGCCGATGGGACGGATCGGCTCGGGGCGCAGATCGACAAGGCGGGTTGGGCGTGTCGGATCGGGCGGGACGTCGAGGGCGACCCAGGACGCCCAGTCTGCCTGACGCAGGACGGTCCCCAACCGGCGCAGAAGTGGCAGGGGAATGTCGATCCCGCTGTACCCCCTGGCGGCCAGTGCCATTCGCAGGCGGCTCAGGTCGTCCTGACTGTCAGCGATCGTGGGCGGTGGCAAGCGAAGCTGGAGGACTCGGATCGACTGCTGGCGGTCCGGGTCATAGGGGAAGGGGAGTTCGATCTTGGCGGCGGTGCGGTCGGTGGCCAGGCGGCGCTGGATGCGCTCCTGCTCGGGGATGGTGACGATCAGATCCCCCTCGATGACCGTCTGACAGGCCAGGGCGTGCCCGGCGGCCAGGTCGTCGGCGGTGAGGCGCAGGGCTGAACGCCGGCGGGCCTGTCCCGATTCAACGATGACCGCGCAGCGCCCGCAACGACCCTGGCCCCCGCAAGGTTGCGCGATGACCAATCCGGCCTGACGGGCCGCCTCGCTGATCAACGCCCCAGTCGGAACCTCAACTGTCAGGTCGGCTGGCCGGAATGTCACCCGGTGAATGGCCAACGTCCCCTTCGCCTGGGACTTCGGAGGTTCCTAGGGGACTTCCGAAGTCCAACTGAGGTCGGCCTCAGGCTGGCCACATGGCCTTGAGGTATGCGCCAACGTCTATGGCTTCGCGCGGGCCCACCATGATCTGCCAGCCCTGCAGCTCCTCCTCCAGCTCGCCCGAGAGCACGGCCACGTGGCCCGGGATGATCACCTTCTGGTGACTGACCTTGTCCTTGACGCCCGAAGTCTTGACCGCCTTGGCGATCCGCTCGGCGTCGAACTTGCCAGCCGCCCAGGCCGTCAGGACGCTCATGCCCTCTGCGTCGCAGACGACCAGCCAGGCGGGCCATCCTGAGCCCTCGACTTCGTTGGAGATGGAGAAGTAGGTGATCGAGAAGTTGGTCGTGACCAGGACCGGTGCCTTGGCATCCGGCGAGTTGATCTCGTACAACCCCGGCTGGACCTGGATGGGTTTCTGGGGGTCGGTGTAGATGTTCTGGCGCAAGACGAGCAGCGGGTACAGGCTGGCGGGCTCGAACGACTCCAGCACGATGAAGCCCGCGTACTTGGCGATGTGCTCGGCGGCGAGCAGGGTTTCACTCGTCGAATCCTGCCTGCCGGGGAAGGTGATGATCGGATGCCCCAGTGGGCGGAAGTTGGCCTTGAGGGCCAGCCGCCGCAGGGCCGTCAGGCGGGCCAGGGAGTCGAGGTAGGTGGTGATGGCTGGATCGAGCACCATGTCCTCGATACCAGCCTTGGCCAGGGACTGGGTGAGCTCGGCCAGGCCCTCGAGCGTCTCGGCCCGGACCGCCAGCGGGACCTTGGCCTCCTTAGCGACGGCCGCCATCGCCTCCCAGTTCGTGGCGTCTGCGGCGTAAAGCAGGGGGCGCGTCCCGGCGGCGGCCTGCACGCCCGCCTTGGCCAGCTCCGCCGTGGGGGCGATCAGGATGAGCGGCTTCTTGCTGGCCGAGCGCACCGCGGTGATGGCCTCGGCAAAGGTCGTGGCATTCCCCGAGGCTCCCTCGATGGCGAAGCCGTCCAGGCCGAGGCTGATGCCGACGTAATCCACATTGTAGGCGTCGCCGGCGGCCGCCTTCTTCTTCAGCTCCTCGGCCCCATCGCTGTCCTTCAGATGCCAGAATAGGCCTGGCCGGTGGTAGAAGGTCTTTTCGTGGCGGAAGAGGACGGTCTCGTTGCCGATGTCGATCTGAGTGCCATCGCCGCCGACGGTGACGAGCCGGATGGGCGGAGCCGAGGCGGCCTCCAGCTTGGCTTTGGCCTCGTCAGTGACATACGGGCAGGCCTTCAGTTCGGCCTGCTTGGCGGCCAATTTCATGGCGAATGCTAGGCAAGTGGGAAAGCCACATTCCTTACAGTTGGTTTGCGGCAGGAGCTTGTAGATTTCGAGTCCGGTGAGCGGCATCTTGGTCCTCCGCTTCTGCTAGGCCGGCTTGGCCAGGTTGTCGACGACGGCGCGCAACCGTCGCAGGGTCTCAGGATGGCGGAGCACCAGGAGATTGGCCCCGGCGTGGATCAAGCAGAGCGAGGTCGTGGCTTCCCAGTTCAGGGCACGCTTCTCCCAATCGCCCCAGGCCTGGGGGACGCCTTCCCCAACCTTGGATTCCTTAACCTTCCAGCATTCCTCGCCGGGGGTGACCATCATCGGCTGCTGGGTCATGGTGTCGCCCTGCAAGGCGGCCAGGCGCAGACGTTCCATCACCGAGTACCCGTACTCGATGCCATAGCCGAGGGCGCCGGTGGTCGGATCCAGCACGATGCGCTCGAGCGGCATGCCCATGTCGTGGATGAGGATGACCAGCTGCTTGGACAGGTTGACGTCCATCGGCGTCTTGGACTGCACCCGGTGGTCATTGGCCATGGCGGCGGCAACCAGGGTGCGGTAGTTCTTGTCCTCGCAGGTGCCGAGCAGGATGCGCTCGCCCTTGGCCTCCTCGGCCGCGGGGACGAGCAGTTCGCTGTCGAGATCTGCCTGGCCCGTGCCGATGACGGCAAGCGGCAGGCCGGTGGCGTTGAGGACCTTACGTACGACCGCCCGGGCATTGGCCGGCGTGTTGGCTGAGCCATCGCCCAGAGTGGCGCTGAGGGTCAGGCAAATGAGGTCGGCGCCAGCCGCCTCGGCGGCTCTGGCCCAGTCTCCAGGGTCCTCCATCGCCTCGCCCCATGCCTTGTAGAGCAGCGGCGACCAGTCGTCTGGCTTCCGGTCGCGGACTTCCAGCGCCATGGCCGGCCGGTGCAGCAGGCTGCCCTCGTGATGGAGGAAGGGCAGCGCCGACTCACCACCGATCGTCATCGTCCGTGAGCGGGTTCCCCCCTCCTCCTTGGTGGCGCCCAGGGTGACCTCGCGCACCTTCCCGCTCCATTTCTCCTTCGGGATCTCGACGCTTGCGGGCATATGTCCTCCCATCGGACCGCGGAACAGAGACGACGGACGGCCGACCGCAGACGACGGCCCACCGTCCGCCGTCTGATTCTAGAAGAGTGGCGGCATCGTCAGCGCAGGGTGGTTCTTCTCAGTGACGTACTTCACCGTGCCCTCTACGTCGGTGGCGATGCGCTCGTCGCAGATCCTGTCGATCAGGTCGGGATCGCCCTCCCGCTCCGCCACCTGCCTGAGCTGTTCGGCCATCTGCTCCTTCAGGACTGACGACATCCAGACCACCCGCTTGAAGCCGCCGTCGCCGGAGATGAACTTCGGGCTGAGGATGTAGAACTTCCCGTGGCCCATGATCCCGGGCGTCTGAAGCCCGCCGCCAGCCATCCCGGCCAGGGTGGAGAAGGTCATGCCTGCCGGGCTCATGCTGGTGTCCTCCCGGCTCAGGACCATGATCCCATTGGCCTCGGGGATGACCATGGCGATGCATTCGAAGCAGCCGCAGGCGGTCATCGGGTTTTCCATGATTGAATACATCGAAACGACGCTCACCTGCTGGTGGCTGGCGCTGTAGGCGTAGTCGTTGATCCCCATCCAGACGCCCTTGTTCGGGTCGATCAGCGACCCCTTCTTGATCGGCTGGTTGGGGCCGGTGGGGTTGATCTGGAAGGAGGCTTTGCAGTCGAGCCAGTTATAGGCTCCGCATAGGCCGAGGCGCTGCGGGCTGACGACGCAGACATGGTTCGGGGCGAACGACTGGCACAGGGTGCAGGAATAAAACTCCTCGACGCTGTCATCGGTCATGGCGCCGATGCGGATGTTGCGCTCCTCGTACGACTGCCGGGCCTTCTCCAGCCACTCGCCGTGGAGCTTGGGGTCGGTGAGGATCGTCACCTGGACCTTATCCACGATCGAGCCGAAATCGGCTTGGAAGCGGGCGTGCAGGATCTCGCCGAAGTGCTTGAGGTTGAAGCCCTTGTCGGCCGCGGCCTTGCTGATGCGGATCCAGGCGATGTCGCGCTGGCCGATGTGCTGGA
>CAYQUY010000196.1:0-5232 GCA_964420755.1 uncultured Anaerolineaceae bacterium | reverse complement strand
CCATCGGCGTCTCCATCCACATCCTGCCGCCCCCGCCCCCGCAGCAAAGCGAATCTGGTCCATGATGTTCCATCTCGGCCAGCAGCAGTCCGGGAACCGCAGTCAACACCTGGCGCGGCGCATCATAGGCCTGGTTCCTGCGGCCAAGGAGACACGGATCGTGGAAAGTGACTTTCAGATCGACGGGCCGCTGGAAGACCAGTCGTCCATCACGAACCAGCTCGGCCAAGTACTGCGTGTAATGAGAGGCCTGAAAGCCATCGCGGGGGTAGTCGTTTCGAAAGACGTCGAAAGCATGAGGGGAGATCGCCACGAGGTGGCGGACGCCCTGCTCCCTGAACACCTCGGCGGTCTTGTGCGCAATCTCCTCGAAGTACGGCCTATGCCCCAGGCTCAGGGCCGCTTCCCCACAGCACGGCTCCTCATCTCCCAAGACGCCAAACGGCACTTCTGCGGCCTGGAGGACCTTCACCAAGGACCTTGCGATGCGTTGGGCACGCCGATCGTAGGAACAGGTGCAGCCCACGTAAAGCAGGATGTCATGCGCCCTGGGATCGAAGCCTGGGAGCTCGAGGCGCTGGGCCCAGCGCCCGCGTTGAGACGGGGGCTGTGACCAGGGATTGTTGTTCCAGTAGAGGGACCAGAGGACCGATGGCAATCCCTTCAAGGCTTGCCGCCGCTCCCACCTCAGGTAGCGCAGCGCCTGGATCACCGTCGCTACTGGGACCTGGCGCGGGCACGTCGCCTCGCACTGGCCGCAGTCGGTGCAAAGCCACAGGGAATCCTCATCCTCCGACAGACCCAGCTGGGCGTTCCGGATCAGCGTCCGAACAGAGAACGGCTTCTCACGGACAAGACCCCACGGACAAGCGGCCGTGCAGACGCCACACTGAAAGCAAGGCGCGGCCGCGCCCCCGGTCAGTTCCGTGAGCCTCTCCCAGAGTTCGTCATCGAGGATCCGCGGTTCAGCGGCTTCCATCTCAGCCTCGGGGCTCCCCGTCGCGGCTCCGTTTCCAGGCATGGCCGCTCATCCCGCTGCCGCTTCGGTAGCGGCCTTCGCCTGGCTCTGGTTCGCCAGGTGCCGATGGACAACGCCGTCCATCTCCTTGATCTTCTCGGCGAACTCCTTGCCTTCTGCGGCGGAAATCCATCGGAGCTGCAAGCGTTCCGGATCGATTCCCTTGCGCTCAAACTTCCGCTGCCAGAACTGGAATCGCTTCCAGGTCAGACGGTTGGCGTAGTTGTAGTGGCAATCGGAACCCGTCTCGGTCAGACGACAGCCCGTGACGAGGACCGCGCCGGCGCCTTTCTCGAATGCCCGCTCGACGAAGGCTTCCTCGAAGCGCGCCGAGCACATGGTCCGGATGATGCGGGCCGAGGTTGGGTACTGGCGCTTCTCAATCCCGGCCAGGTCGGCGCCGGCATAGGAGCACCAGTTGCAGGTGAAGACGATGCACTTCTCCTCTGGCTTCTCCGCCAGCGCTGCGTCGATCTGCACCAGGATCTGCTCCTTGGTGAAGTAGGGCATCTCGATGGCGTCGAAGTTGCATTCTGCCGCGCACGTGCCGCAACCCATGCAGGCGGCCTCAATGATGCGCACCTTGCCTTCTTTGACAGGCCCGGTCTGCTCGATGGCGCCAAAGGGGCACACCTTGACGCAGCGCATGCATCCGACGCAGCGATCTTCGATGACCTTCGCCGTGAGGGGTTCCTTCTCGATCACCCCACGCGCCAGGACGGCCCCGGCCTTTCCCGCGGCCGCCAAAGCCTGGGCGATCGACTCGCGCACGTCCTTGGGCGCCTGAGCCGTCCCGGCCAGGTAGATCCCCTGGGAGGCCGTCTCCGCCGGCCCGAGCTTGGGATGCAGCTCCATCAGGAAACCGTCTTCGCTGCGGGCCAGCTTCAGCTGATCGGTCAGATTGCCCTCGGTGGGCCGCAGCCCCACGACGAGAACCAGAAGGTCCGTCGGGATGCGGATGGGTGCACCCAGGAGCTGGTCATAGACCTCGACGAAGCCATCCCGGAAGACGGCGGCCTCCTGCGGCGGAAGCTCGGGGTCATAGCGGATGAACTGGACCCCGGCTCGCATGGCCTCCTCGTAGTGTTCCTCCGCCTGACGGCTGTAGGTGCGGATCTCCTTGTACAGGACACGGACCTTCTTGCCCAGCTTCCTCAGCCGATGAGCCTGCCCGATCATCGAAGTGCAGCAGTAGCGCGAGCAGCCGGCCTTGTCCTGGCGAGATCCGACGCATGAGACGAAGGTGATCCGTTCCGCCTCGGGCCCGCCCTCTTCGAGAAGAGTCTCCAGCTCGAGGTTGGTAATCACCCGCGAATCCTGGCCGTGGCCAAGCTCGGAGGGAACGTAGGGGTCTGCTCCAGTGGCCACCACGATGGCGCCGACCTCAAGCTCCTGCCCATCACTCAGCCGGGCGTGGAAGCTTCCCACCACGCCGCCGATGGTTTCGACTTCGGTGGCGAGGTGGACCTCCACACCGGCAGCGGTGACCTCGCGCCTCTTGGCCTCCAGGAGATCACGCGCTTCGATGCCTGCTGGACTGATGCCACCCAGCTGATTGAGCAACCCGCCGAGACTGCTTCGACGCTCCACCAGGTGGGTCTTGTACCCCTGATGGGCCAACGCGGCTGCGGCGCTCATGCCCGCGACCCCGCCGCCGATCACGAGTGCGCTCTGGGCCAGAGGAAGCAGGCTGCTCTCGAGGGGCACGAGCCGCCGTGCCTTCTCCACCGACATCCGGACCATGTCGATAGCCTTCACCGTGGCGGCTTCCTTGTCCAGCTTGTGGACCCAGGAATCCATGTTCCGGATGTTCGACATCTCCAGAAGGTAGGGATTCAGACCGGAGCGAAGCATCACCCCGCGGAAGATCGATTCGTGGGTTTTCGGCGAGCAGGCGGCGATAACCACCCGGGTGATTCGCTCCGCCTTGATGGCCTCCTCGATCTCCTTCTGCGTATTACCGGCGCAGGAGAACATCTGGTGCGCAGCATACACCACGTCGGGCATCTCCCTCGACGCTTCCGCCACACGCTCGACGTCCACTACGCCGGCGATGTTGCTTCCGCAGTGGCAGACGAAGACCCCCACCCGCGGCGTCTCGATCCCCTGCATGGGCTTGACCTCGACGGGCTCGGGCCAGTGCCGGTGCCGCAGGTGCCGGAGGGCCAACGCCGCGGAGCCGCTGCCCTCTGCCACGCTGTCGGGGATGTCCTTGGGCCCCGTCGCACAGCCCGCGACATAGACCCCCGGCCGGGTGGTGACCACCAAGCTGCCGTCGGTCGCCAGCGCCCGGAGGAACCCGTCGCTGTCGAGCTCGATCCCCAGGTGGGTCGCCAGCTCCGGAAGACCGTCGGGCGGGATGACGGCAGTGGCCAGGACGACCATGTCGTAGTCCTCTTCGACCCGAGCAGCCCTATCCACGTCTTCGTAGCAGGCCCGGATCCTGCCATTCCCGTTGGGCTCGATGCGGGACGGTCGGCCCCGCACGAACTTCGCCCCGGCCTCCCGCGTCCGTGCCCAGAACCCGTCGAAGCCCTTGCCGTAGGCGCGAAGGTCCATGTACAACACGGACACGTCCCGGACACCGTGGTCCAGCGCCTGATAGGCGTGCTTGATCGAGTACATGCAGCAGAAACGAGAGCAGTAGCGAACGAAACGGCGGTCGCGCGAGCCCACGCAGAGCACGATCAGGAGGTTTTCCGGATGCCGGCCGTCGGAGGGGCGCAGGATCTCTCCCTCCGTCGGACCCGCGGAGTTGATCAGCCGCTCAAATTCCAGCCCCGATAGGATATCTGGATGGCGCCCGTAGCCGAGCTCCCGCAGACTACTCGGATCCAGGCTGTCGTAGCCGACGGCCACGATCACCGAGGCCACCTCGCGATCCAACAGCTTCTCCCGAGGCATGAGCAAGTCAATCGCCTTGGGCGGGCATGCTTGGTAGCATCGGTCGCAGGGGAGGTAGTTGGGAGGATCGTTCAGGCAGTGCTCGAGATCGATGACATACGCGCCTGGCACGGCCTGAGGGATCGGCGTGTAGATCGCCTTGCGCGCGGCCATTCCCGAGTCGAACTCGTTGGGCAGGACGACGGGACAGGTCGCCACGCAATCGCCACAGCGTGTGCAGTTATCACCCACAAGCCGGCCCTTCTGACGGATCCGGGCCAGGAAGTCTCCGGGCTCCCCTTGCAGGTCCACCACTTCCGCCAGGGTCAGGACCTCGATGTTAGGATGCAGGTCCACCTGCGACATCTTTGGGGCTTCGATGCAGATCGAGCAGTCGAGGGTGGGGAAGTTCTTGTCGAGGACGGCCATAGCGCCGCCGATGGTGGGCTGGCGCTCAACCAGGACGACGCCCGCCCCTGAATTGGCCAGGTCCAGCGAAGCCTGGATGCCCGCGATGCCTCCGCCGATGACCAGGACGGAATCGCTCATGTGATCCGCTCTTTCTTCGATGCGTAGTCAAAGCCCAGGGCAAAGGCCTGGAGGTTGAGCGGCACCGTCTTGGGACGCACGGAGCTCTCGATGGCCTTCTCGACTGCCTGGCGTTCGAGGACTCCCATCACTGCCGTCAAGAAACCCAGCATGATGACATTGGCGACGATCCGATGCCCGATACCCTCTGCCAATCGCGTGGCTGGGATTCGGAGCGGCCGGTCGCCTTCCAGAGGCGTCACCAATCCCTCATCGACGACGACCAGGGCGTCCGTTTTGGCTTCGCCGCGGAATCGGGTGTAGGCCTCCTGGGAGAGGGCCACCAGGATATCCGCCTGCTGGATGAAAGGATAGTCAATGGGACGATCGGCGATCACGACGTCGGAACTGGAGGCGCCGCCTCTGGCTTCCGGTCCATAGGCCTGGGTCATGGCTGCCTCCAGGCCCTGATAGAGCGAGGCCGCCTTGCCGAGGATGAACCCGGCCAGGCCGACGCCCTGCCCCCCGAAGCCTGAGAGCCGGATATCCTTTCTCATCGGCCGGCCTCCACCCGCACCGGCCGGTATGGCGCCAGATTTCGATCGACCAGCCTCCCAACATAGATAGGACGGTTCTCTCTAAGGTCGATGCCCATTTCCTCGAGCGGGACGCCATCTGCCAGCACGCAGCGCTCGCGGTACAGCTCCATCTCCTCCAACCCATCTTCGATCCGATTCGGCCGGCCAAACCCGATCGGACACGGCGCCAGCACCTCGATGAACGAGAAGCCGGGCTTGGTAAAG
>CAYQUY010000195.1:0-5234 GCA_964420755.1 uncultured Anaerolineaceae bacterium | reverse complement strand
GGCGTCCCGGATTTGGCCGCGCACGTCAACGGCCTCGACGTACCCATGCATGATCCGCGCGGGATGACCGGGATGGCCCTCATCTACGCCACCTCGCCCCGAGGTGCATGCCACAACCAGGGCGAGTACTTCATGGTCGAGCTGGGCAACTCGATCGACGAACTAGGCATCCCCATGACCGAACGCCTGGTGGACGGCGGCAAGGCTCGTCACGTCGCCCGCTTCCAGGACTGGCACACGGTCTCGAACTGCCTGGTGACGTGCATATTCGCCGCGGTGCGTCCCTCCACCGTCGCCACCCTGCTTGCCGCGGCCACCGGCCACGACTGGACGCTGGAGGAGATGATGCTGGCCGGCGAGCGCGTCTGGAACCTCAAGCGATGCTTCAACCACCGCCTGGGCCTGACGCGCGCCAGCGACAAGCTGCCCAAGATCCTTCTACAGCCCCTACCCGACGGCGGCCAGGAGGGCCACGTCCCCGACATGGACCTGCTCCTTGGCGAGTACTATGACGCCCGGGGTTGGGATCCGGCCTCCGGCAAGCCGACGGCGGCGAAGCTGCAGTCCCTAGGCCTGGGGATGGCGGCCGATCTCCTATGGGGTGCCGCCTGAACGAAGGGGATCCAGAGCGGGCCGGCCCGCGCTAGGGATCGCCACCGGGTATGGGTCTGGATGGCAGATCAGAAGCGCTGCCCGCGGGAGGCACAGGTGCCCAAGATCGTGACCGTCGAACAGATGAGAGAGATCGAGAAAGCCGCGGATGCCAGCGGCCTGACCTATGACCAGATGATGGAGAACGCCGGGCGGGCTGTCGCCGAGGCGGTGTTGGCGTGGCTCCCCCAACCGGCGGGGAAGCGGATTGCGATTCTCGTGGGCAGCGGCAACAACGGCGGGGACGGGCTGGTCGCTGGCCACTACCTGGCGGAGGCCGGCGCTCAGGTTAGCGCCTACCTGGCAGCCGAGCGTCGCGAGACGGATCCTAACCTGGTGCGGCTGCGCGGCCACGGCCAACTCATCGCCAAGGCCGCTGATGATCAACGCGGGCGCGTCTTGCGCAATCTGGTGGCAAACGCCGATGTCGTCATCGACGCGCTCCTGGGAACCGGCTTCCGCCTGCCGCTGCGGGGCACGCTCAAGGACGTCCTGGGGACCGCCAAGAAGGCGCTGGCTGGGATGGCTGAGCCCCCGCTGGTCGTCGCCCTGGATTGCCCGTCGGGATTGGATTGCGACACCGGTGAGATTGCCGACGAAGCAATCCGGGCTGACCTTACCGTGACTCTGGCGGCTGCCAAGGCGGGTCTGTTCCGCTTCCCGGGAGCCGCGGCCGTCGGTGAGCTGCTCGTGGCTGACATCGGCATCCCCGCGTCACAGAAGGAGCTCTCAAAGGTCCGCACTGAGCTGGCGACTTCCGAAGTCGTACGGGGATGGCTGCCCGACAGGCCCAGGGACGCACACAAGGGCACCTTCGGCAGGGCGGTCATCGTGGCTGGCTCGGTCAACTTCCCTGGCGCAGCTGCCCTGGCCGCGCTGGCAGCGTACCGAGTGGGAGCGGGTCTGGTTACCCTGGCCGTACCCGGACCGATTCAGACGCTGATCGCTCCACAGCTGCCGGAGGCCACGTGGCTGCTGCTGCCGAATGAGATGGGCGTGATCGCCGCCCAAGCCGCTGAGGTCCTGCAGAAGGAACTCGCGCAGACGGATGCTCTCCTGATGGGGCCTGGGTTCGGCCAAGACCCGACCACGGCGGCATTTGTCGCCAGGATCATCGGCGGGGAAGAAAGGGGACACCGGGGCCGGCTTGGTTTCGTTGTGGCCGAGGCGAAAGCCGACGAGGTTCCCCGCCTGCCTGCCACTGTCATTGATGCCGACGGGTTGAAGCTCTTGGCGAAGGTTGAGGAGTGGCCCAAGTGTCTCCCGGCCGAGACGATCCTCACCCCGCACCCGGGCGAGATGGCGGTTCTGACTGGCGAGCCCAAAGAGAGTATCCAGGCAGACCGGCTCGCTAGCGCCCTCAAGTGGGCCGCGGCCTGGGGGCACGTCGTCGTCCTGAAGGGCGCCTTCACCGTGATCGCTAACCCGGAGGGGAAGGCGATGGTGTTGCCATTCGCCACCCCGGCGCTGGCGAGGGCGGGCACCGGCGATGTTCTGGCTGGGGCGATCGTCGGTCTTGTAGCCCAGGGAGTGCCCTCGTTTGAGGCGGCTGTGCTCGGTGCCTACCTCCACGGCCGGTCCGGCGAGCTAGCTGCCGAAGAAGCAGGGAGCGAGGCGGCCGTCCTTGCCGGAGAGGTGGGAGAGTGCCTCGCTTCAGCCATGGCAGAGTTGCGTCCGCCTCTTCGGCGACCGCTCTAACCCGACGGGTCTGGGATCATCCGCTCAGCCTGCCGGAGAGGGCCGCCTGCGCTTCGGCTGGGGCTTCTGCGCAGCCGCAACGATCCGAATCCCTTCCGAGCTGCATGGTTCTCCAGCCGCGCTCCTAGACGCACCTTCACTGCGTGGAAAGCAAACGATGGACGATGCACGGATCGTCCATCGTTCCTGGCTACTGCTACTGCCGGGAAGGGCGCTGACGGCGGCCCGTCTTCGCGCGCTCGGCCGAAACGCGCGGACGGCTCCCAGCCCTCAACAAGCGGCATCGTCGCCCACAACGCCCTCATCGGCCGAGCGGGGCGTCGGTCGCCTAGGCCTCGGCCTCTTCTTCCTCGCCTCGCTTGCGGCGGAGGGCCTTCTTCCCCGTGTCGATCGCTTCTCCGAGGCGGGACTTCTGCTCCTCCAAGACGACCTGGCCCCGCTGACGCAGATCCTCTGCCTTTGCCCTGGCGTCGGCGGCCAGCTGCTCGGCGCGCGCCCGGACCTCAGCCGCGGTCTCGCCTGCCTGGTCCCGGAGCTCGATGCTCTTGTCCCGGATCAAGGTGCGCGTCTCCTCACCAGATTGGGGGGCAAGGAGCAGCGCCACGACTGCGCCAACCAGCCCGCCAACCACAAAGCCTGCGAAGAAGGCTCCAATATCGCTGTCTTTGTCCGACATCTCTTCCCTCCTACGGGAGCATTTGGCCTACCTGGGGCGGCCGAAGCGGAGAAGCTCAATCAGGCGGCGGAACGCCGCTGCGGTACTGTTCGCCTTGACCACAGGCTCAACCAGGTTGTCGCTCAGAAATCGGGTTGTCCCGCGAAGCGTGTTGACCGTCTCGTTCGTCGACTCCAGGATGGGTTTGACCTCGTTTTGAAGAAGGTTTGTGAGCCTGGCAAGTTGGACGATCAGGATGACGAGCGCCAAACCGATCACCAAAGACTCGAGGGCCATGAAGATGATGAAGATGTCTCGGATGGTTTCGGTCTGAGCAGGGCTCCGGACCATCGCCACCACGGCCACGACGGCCCCGGCCACCAGAGCCAGCAGCACGATCGCGCCAACAGCCATTAGCAGGCGCTGCCTTCCCGACAAAGCGGCCGGCTCGGATGCAGAGGGCTCAGGTGCAGCAGGCTCTTTGGTCTCTTCGGCCATAACATCGGCATTATAGCATACAAAGCTTGCCGGCTGCTCTTGCCAGGTCGCCGAGTCGCGCTTTCTCTGGATTCCGGGGACCGAACCGGATGGCTCGCGTCGGGTGACCAAGAGATCGCCCACGGACCGGCAGGCGCCGCTCGGGGCGCCGGATGCGTGGGGTATTGCAGGACAGCGTCGGGCAAGGCTTTCAGAGTCCGTCGCCGGGGGGGAGAGGCGTCCGAGGGCGGCTCTTCGCGCCGTCCTCGCGGCCGGCCAAGAGGCTGGCGGCGATCAAGCCAAGGAAGGTCGCCAGCAGCGCGGGCAGCAGATTCAGGGGGCCGATCCGCAGCGCTCGCCAATCGAGCCAATTTCCGACGAGATGACCGGCGAAGAAGGATACCCAGGCGGTCGCCAGGTAGAGCCCCAGCCGTCCGAATCCGCCTCCACGAATCAGGTGGAACAGCAGGCCCAGGATGGTAGCGATCAGGAGACCCAGCAGGGCGCTCTGCACGGTCACAGCCGGATAATCCCCCCTCCCAGGCAGATCGGGCCATCGTAGAAGACGGCGGCTTGGCCGGGTGTGACGTCTGGCAGATCCTCCTCCATCTCGACCTCCGCCTCCTCGCCAGCCGAATGGACCACGCACAGGACTTCTTTGCCCCGGTACCGCACGCGAACCTGAACCCGTTCTCCCGGCTTTGGAGGCTCGCCGCTGACCCAGTTTACATCGCCCAGGCGAAACTGGCGACGCCCCAGCGCTGTCCGCGGTCCGACGATGAGCGCGTTAGTGGCTACGTTCTTGGCCACCACGTAGAGCGGTTGTGAAGCGCGAATGCCCAATCCCTTTCGCTGCCCAACCGTGTAGTCCCACAGCCCCTTGTGTTCGCCAAGGTGGCGTCCGGCTACGTCGACAATCGGTCCCGGGCCTGGTCCAGGAGCGACGCGCTCGCGCAGAAAGGCACGGTAGCCGCCGCGGGTCACGAAGCACACGTCTTGACTCTCGGGCCTTTCGGCGACGGGGAGGCCAAGGCGGCGGGCATGCTGCCGTACGTCTGTCTTGGTGAGTTCGCCCAGAGGGAAGACAGCTTGTCCAAGCTGCTCCTGTGTCAGCAGGCTGAGGGCGTAGGACTGATCCTTGGCGAGGTCGGCCCCTCGCAGCAGGGTATAGCGGCCGTCACTCCGGCCGACACGGGCATAGTGGCCGGTGGCGAGGTGCGTGGCGCCCAGGCCCAAGGTATGCCGCAGCAACGTGCCCCAGCGGATGTGCCGGTTGCACTGCAGGCAAGGATTCGGCGTGATGCCTTGCGCATAGCCGGTGAGGAAGTAGTCGACGACGTGGGTTTTGAAATCCGCCGAAGCGTCCAGGACGTAGAACGGGATGCCAAGCAGGGCCGCTACCTGCCGGGCGTCCGCGATTTCCTGTGGGGGGCAGCAGCGGTTGGCGGGGGCAACGCCAGAGCCGTCCCACAGGCGGAGCATCAGGCCGCTGACGTCATGGCCCTGTTCCTTCAGCAGCGCTGCCGCGACGGAGCTATCGACCCCGCCGCTCATCGCCAAGACGATCTTGCCCCCACAGGTCACGACGAATCCCTCTTCGCTGCTCGCAGACGCTCGATCAGGCCTGGGAGGGTCTCGAGAAAGCCGTTGACCTCGTCGGCCGTTGTCGACCGGCCGACCGTGACCCTCAGGGAGCCGAGAGCCCAGGCCGGGGGCACGCCCATGGCGAGGATCACCCCGCTCGGCTCCGGAT
>CAYQUY010000194.1:0-5247 GCA_964420755.1 uncultured Anaerolineaceae bacterium | reverse complement strand
TACTCCGACAACCCTGCCGACCTGGGAAACATCTCCGACTATCCGCGATTCCTGGACCGCCTTGTGGCTATCTATGCCGGGCTGAGGCAGGTCCTCAGGCCGGGCGCCTACCTGACCGTCATCGTCAAAAACGTCAAGAAGGGAGGCCGCGTCTATCCCTTGGCCTGGGACCTGGGGAGACGCCTGGGGGAGATCTACACGCTCAAGGACGAGAAGATCTGGTGCCAGGACGATATCCGCCTATCCCCCTACGGGATCGGCAACGCCTGGGTGAGCAACACGTTCCACCACTACTGTCTTCAGTTGCGTCACGAGACCCCGGGCGAGGGATGAGGTCCTCTGCTTGGGAGCATGTCGAGAGCGCAGCTCTGAATGACAAAGGAACATCGAACGTGGTTGGACCGGAGCTGATTCAACGAATCCTCACCGACTACAAACTCCCGGCGGCGGGAACCCATGGCGTCGGCCATTGGGCCCGTGTGTTGGAGAACGGGCGCCGCCTGGCACTAGTCACAGGCGCCGACCTCCGGGTCGTCGAGCTCTTCGCCGTCTTCCACGACGCCCGACGGACAAACGAAGGCATCGACCCCGACCATGGCTGGCGCGGAGGCGAGCTCGCCCGGTCGCTGCGAGGGTCCTTCTTCGACCTCAATGACCAGGCCTTCCAACTGCTCTTCACAGCCTGCGCCTCGCATACGGAGGGATTCATCCAAGGGGATGTCACCGTCCAGACATGCTGGGACGCAGACCGGCTTGACCTACCCCGCGTGCGGATCCCGGTCGAACCCAGCCTGCTCTGCACTCGGGCCGCGAAGGAACTCGACCTCAGGATGTGGGCCGAGAAAAGGAGCGTGGCTCGGGTTCTACCGGATCTGGTCAGGGAAGAGTGGGGGATCGTTCTTCCGCCTGCGCCCGACACGGGGTCATCACCATGACACTCCCCACCGGTCGTGTCGACAGCCGTCCCTGATGGGCTGCTGACCGGTCGCCAGGACAGCTTCCCCCGGGTCCCTCTCCCCGGCGGCGGATCCCCGGCCGCCTGGCGTCAGACCAGAGGCCAGGGATAGGGGCGCTCCTGGCCGGGCAAGGGGAAACGCCCCGAGGCGATCAGGCGTTCAGCCCGGCGTTCCAGGGCGGCGATCTCCTCAGGGGAAAGTAACTCAGCGAAGGCCGCCCGCAAGCCCTCGTCGCCCTTCAGCCGATGGCTCAAGTTTCTCAGCCCGGCCAGGAGCGCCTCCGGTATCGCCTGGCCGGCGAAGTCCCAGATGACGGTCCGCAGCTTGTCCTCGACGTGGAAAGAGACGCCGTGGTCGATCAGCCAGAGGTGGTCATTCGCGCCAAGAAGCACATGCCCGGCTTTGCGGTCGGCGTTGTTGATCAGGGCATCGAAGAGGACGACCGGGCCTAGCCGCGCTTTCTGGTCACCGCTGAATGTGAAGTAGTGCCGATCCGGGTCGGCCTCGACGTAGAGCTGGACGGACCCTGGGCCAGCAGGGGCATCCGCCCGCCAGACGGTCGGTGGAACCAGGTCCCACCCCAGCGCCTGGCTGGTGACATAGGCAGCAACCTCCCGCGCTGCCAGCGTGCCCGCCGGAAAGTCCCACAACGGCTGCTCGCCTCGGGAGGGCTTGTAGACGGCGAGGACCTGGCCCGACTCGCCATTGAGCTTGACCAGGAAGGTGTAGTTCGACCCCCAGACGAACCGGCCCTCCAGGCGCATCGGCGCCTGGGCGAGCGTCTTCAGAAGGGGGCCGGTTGAGGCAGAGCGGTCCACAGTGAAAAGGGGTCTCAGCGCAGGGGGATCGAGGCAACGACGGTCACGGTAGTCCAGACGGTCAAGCGCCGTTCTCCCGGAAAGGATCCAGAGGCCTCCTAGCCCGGTCAGTGCTTGTGTCCATTACTCCTGGGGCAGAAGTGGCCTTCGGGGTCGATGGGCTCTCCACAGTTCCCGCAGATCGGCCGGCCCTGCCCAGCCACTTCCACGCCCCAGCGACAGAGCCCGCGGACTTGCGAACGCGTTGCCCAGAATCGGGCGAGGGAGGCCTGCGCCGGATCATCACCCTCCTGCTGGAGCTCTCGCACCACGAGCACCAGCCGGTCCGTCGCCTCGTCGTACCCCAGCCCGATATGTCCGACACGGAAGGCCGGCTCGATCGGTTCCTCAAGCGCCATATCACCCGCCACGTACTCGGCCGAAGCCTCAGGCAGACTGGGATAACGTTTCTGCAGGTCCACCAGGAATTGTTCGACGCCGATGGCCAGGACCTGCACTTGTTGCTTCTCAAGCACCACGGTGGCCAGCTGTTCCTCCTTGCGGGCCTGCAGATAGAACACGCGCTTGCCCGGGGCGCCGATCGCACCGATGGTGATCCGGGAAACCGGGTTCAGATCAAATCGGACCGGCGACATGTCAGCCTCCGGACGGATTCCTGCCTATTGCCGACGGCCTCCTGACCACGACTTCCGGACCTGGCAGGCCTTAATCGTGGGACACCTGCTCCGTCGCCCGGGTGTCGTTCAGGCGCACCAGCCTGGCATAGCCATCCGCAACGCTGAGGACACTGACCGAGGCGGGCGCGACCGACAGCCGATGGAACATATCCAACGGCAGGCCGAGATAGTGGGCGATCGCCAGCTTGATGACATCCGCATGTGAGACGCAGGCGATGGTCCTCTTGGGATGTATCGCCCGCAGTTCCTCCAGGTCCTCGACCACCCGGGCCTGGCTTTCGACGAAGGACTCGCCTTCGGGAAAGCGCGCCAGCGAGGGCGCGTTATGCACGACCGACCACAGCTTGCGTCGGCGAAGCGACCCCAGCGGCTGGCCTTGCCAGCGGCCCGGCCGCACTTCACCGAGCCCTGGTCGAAGCTCCACCGCCAACCCCAGCGCGCGGCCCAACGGCTCTGCTGTCTCCGTCGCCCTCTCCAGCGGGCTGGCGTAGAGGGCCGCGAAGCGAACGCCCGAAAGCAGCTCAACCAGTGCTTCCGCCTGGGCCCGGCCGCGCGAATTGAGATGGATACCGGGAAGCCAGCCGGCCAGGCGCTTGCCGATGAAGTCGGTCTCGCCATGGCGAATGAGATACAGGAGCGTCATGCCTTCCTTCCGGGACTCAATCGCGCCCGCTGCTGCGAGGCGTCTGACGGCGCCGCAATTCGGTCACCTGGCTCTCGCTCAGTTCCGGCACTTCCTGGGTCTCGGTGATCTCCAGCGCAAGCCGCTGAGCCTGGCGCCATCGCTCCAACCGTTCCCGGACTTGCGCCTCGTACCCTTGGTCCGAGGGCCGGTAGAAGTAGGTACCCAGCAACTCCTCCGGCAGGTATTGCTGGCCGACATGGTGACCGGGGAGCTCATGAGGGTAGACATAACCCTGGCCATGCCCCAGCGCCGCCGCATCCCGGGTGGCGTCCTGCAGGTGCCTGGGCACCTCGACAATGCCCTGCTCTTCCAACAGCTTGTAGGCCTTGAAGTACGAGGTCGCCGTGTTCGACTTCGGGGCTGTGGCCAGATACAGCGTCGCCTCGACGATGGGATAGACCCCTTCAGGCAGACCGACATAGTCAAAGGCCTGGGCCGCCGCGCTGGCCACGACCAAGCCCATTGGATCCGCCAGGCCGATGTCTTCGCCCGCGAGGATCAGGAGACGCCGCAGGATGAAGCGCGGATCTTCACCGGCGTACAACATCTTCGCCAACCAGTACAGGGCCGCGTCGGGGTCCGAGCCACGCACGGACTTGATGAAGGCAGAGATCGTGTCGTAGTGCACGTCGCCGTCCTTATCGTACAGGACAGCCCGACGTTGGATCGACTCCTGAGCCACTTCCAGCGTGATGTGGACGGCACCATCGACCCCCGTCGGCGTGCTCTCCACAGCCAGCTCCAGGGCGTTGAGGGCGTTCCGGGCGTCGCCGCCGGCGATATTGACCAGGTGGTCAAGAGCGTCCGGCGCAAGGTCCACCTCGCGAGCGCCGTAGCCCCGCTCCTTGTCCGCCAGCGCGGCCGCGATGATGCCGCGCACGTCATCGTCGGAGAGGGGACGTAGTTGGAAGATGCGCGAGCGAGAGACGAGAGCGCCGATCACCTCGAAGTAGGGGTTTTCCGTGGTGGCGCCGATCAGCGTGATCGTCCCGTCCTCGACGTGGGGCAGCAGGGCGTCTTGCTGGGCCTTGTTCCAGCGGTGGACCTCGTCTACAAAGAGGATGGTGCGGGTGTTGTTGAGCTTGCGGCGCTCACGGGCGGTATCGATCACCGCTCGGAGCTCTGCCTTTCCCGCCAGCACAGCCGAGATGGTCTGGAAGTCTGAACGGGTCGTGTTGGCGATGATCATCGCCAGGCTGGTCTTGCCGGTCCCTGGCGGCCCCCACAGGATGATCGACGAGAACAGGCGATCGGCCTCGATGGCGCGGCGCAGCAGCCGGCCAGGGCCGATGATGTCCTGCTGCCCGAAGAACTCGCCCAACGTACGCGGACGCATCCGGGCAGCCAACGGCGCTTCACGCCGGAGTCGCTGCTTGAGAGCGTGATCAAACAGGTCCATCGTGGAGGATTCTAACATTGTGCAGGCACCCGGCGACAGGGCATCCCGGTCGCTGCGCGGTAGGGGCACCCAGCCCCTTGCGGTCACTCCATGCGCCTGACCAGACCGCGGGCGCCGTGTCTCCGACCGTCCGCCATGACCGGCCGGTCATCCGGAGGCCGCCGCGTAATCCTCCGCCCTGGCTTCCAGCCGAGCAACGCTGTCGACCAGACCGCCCGGGCGGTTGCGGGCCAGCCAGATCCGCCTGTACTCGGGCACGATCTCATCCAGGTCGTCGGCCAGCTCGCGAGCCAGCCTCTTCGCCTTGGTCGCGTCCTGCTCCAGCGCAAGGAGGCCTCTCCGGCAGGCGTGACGCAGCAAGCGGGCGGTCTGGTGGAACTCATCCCGGATGAGCGTCGCTTCCCCATGCCTCATCTGTTCCCGATCGAGCCTGGCCATCGCCGTCTCGACCGCCTCCAGCGATCGGGCAAACGCCCCGGGCCCCTCGCTGGTGAAGGCCTGAAGCGCGGGCAGCCGCCACTGCAGGATCCAGAAGAGCGCCGAGGCGTTGGGCGGCTCGAACCCCACGGCCCGGTAGACGTTGCCCAGGTCGTAGGCCAGGCTCCCCATCTCGCCGCTGGCGTCTTCGAAGGCGAACAGACTGACCGCCCGGGGGACGTCGAGATCGCGATTCGACTCGAGATGCCACGAGTAGGCCGCGCCAGCCGCCAGC
>CAYQUY010000193.1:0-5250 GCA_964420755.1 uncultured Anaerolineaceae bacterium | reverse complement strand
AAGGATACAGCACATGACCCTCGATCACTGTGTACACCTTTGCGAAACAGTACAGCCTAGGGATGGGCCGCCCGGTAGGCTTCCGACTCCGGGTAGAACAAGGGCTGGCCGAAGCGATCGACACCGTAGGCTCCGATCTTCGCCTGCGTCTCAACCGAGGTCAGCCATTCGACGAACTCCTGCGCCAGATCGGCCTGGATGCCTTGATGCCCCTCGGGGTTGACGGGGATCACGCCATAGCGGTTGAGCAGCGCCGGGTCGGGGTTCTCACCGATGGAATCCCCGCCCATGAGGATGACCAGATTCGGCAGGTTCGCCTGCTGGGCGAGGTACGTTCCACGGTCGGTGAGGGTGTAGGCTTGACTTTCATTGGCGAACTGGAGCGTCTCACCCATGCCCTGGCCGAGGGAGAAGTACCAGCCGCCTGCGGGATCGGGCGTGATTCCAGCGGCCTGCCAGAGCGACATCTCCTTGGTGTACGTTCCGGAGTCGTCGCCACGAGAGGCAAACGGTGCCTCAGCGGCGCCGATTCGGGCCAGGGCCTCGGCCGCTGTCGAGACACCAGTGATCCCCGCCGGGTCGTCGGCCGGACCCACGATGATGAAGTCGTTGTACATCACGTCGTAGCGGGCCAAACCATAGCCATCGGCCACGAATGCATCTTCCCGGGCCCGGCTGTGGACCAGGATCACATCGGCGTCGCCGTTCTGGCCGATCTCCATGGCCTGGCCAGTTCCCACAGCGACTACGTCCACCTGGGCGTCGTGGGTGGCCTCGAAGTCGGGGAGGATGGCGTCCAGCAGGCCAGAGTCCTGGGTGCTGGTCGTCGTGGCCAGTCGCAACACACGAGGTTCGGCCGGGGCGCAACTGGTCAGGAGAGCCGCGCCCAGCAGAAGCAGGATGACCAGCGTGCGTCGAAAGGGGTTGTGCATGATTTCGCCTCCATCTGGGGGGATATGCACCGACCGCTGGGCCGGTCCGCTTGAGCTGCCTCGGGAGAACCCGTCGTGCCCCTTCGGCTGCTGGACTCCCGGGCATTGCGCCTCCGCCGGTGAGAGGCATAGCTGGTCAAATGGGCAAGAGGCCGTGGGCGGCGACCCGTGATCGAACGATCCAGGATGCTGTATAGTTGTGACGGTGCGACTATACTATCGAGACAGCCTTTCGTCAAGAATGCCGTGTTCTTGCCTGGCCCAAATCGGCGCCGCGCTCCCGCACAACTTGCACTCGCGGGAGTCGTTCGATTCGTTGGGTCCGGACAGGGCCGGCGCTATACTTGAGCCAGGGCGGCTGCCGCGCCGGGGTTGTCAGACGAGGAGGTGGACCGCATGAGCCGGGGGGACTTTCTCTATGATCAGATCGCGGAGGCTATCCGGGAGGAGATCCTGCAGGGGGGCCTAAAGCCGGGAGACGCGCTGCCCTCTGTGCGCCAGATGAGCCGCCGGTGGGACTGTACGCCGGGTACGGTGCAGCGGGCCTACCAGGAACTCGCCGATCAAGGCCTGGTGGTCAGCCGGGCGGGGCAGGGGACGCGGGTCACCCACAAGCAGCTGGAAACGCGGGACACGCCCATGCGGCGGGCGGCGCTGGTCCACCGGGCAGAGGCCTTCCTGCTGGAGGTTCTGACGGCGGGGTACGAGCCGGCCGAGATAGAACCGGCGGTCCGCTTGGCGTTGGATCGCTGGCGCTCGGCTGAGCAGCGACAGTCCCCCTCACCGCGCCGGATTCTCCGCTTCGTCGGCAGCCACGACCTGGCGCTGGACTGGCTGGCCGCGCACTTCCCCGAGGTCGCCCCAGGTTACCGCCTTGACCTGCGTTTCACCGGTAGCCTGGGCGGCTTGATGGCGCTGGCCGAGGGCGAAGCCGACCTGTCCGGAAGCCACCTGTGGGACGAAGAAAGCGGTGTCTACAATCTCCCCTTCGTGCGACGTCTCCTGCCCGGTAAGCGGGTGGCCCTGGTTACGCTGGCCCACCGGAGGCTCGGGTTCATCCTGGCTCCGGGCAATCCGGCAAAGGTGAAGAACTTGGCCGACCTGACCCGACGCAAGGTCCACTTTATCAACCGCCAGTCCGGATCGGGAACACGGGTTTGGCTGGACGCCATGCTTCGCCGGCTGGGCCTCGACCCAGGCCGCATTTCGGGCTACGACGAGGAGGAGCGGACGCACTCGGGCGTGGCGCGGGCGATTGCCGAGGGCCGGGCGAATGTGGGCCTGGGTTTGGAGGCTGCGGCGCAGTCCTTTGGGCTGGAGTTCCTTTTCCTCACCGATGAGCTCTACCAGTTGGTGGTGACGGCTCCCAACATGGAGTTGCCGGCGGTGCGGTCATTGTGCAAGTGGCTCAGGAGCCGTGAGGCAACGAAGGCCATCTCCAGCCTGGGCGGCTACGACACCTCTGAGACCGGCCGCATCCTGTGGGTGGAATAGACCGGGCTTCGCATTCGCCGGGTCTCCACGGGTCGCCTCAGCTTCCCAACGCCAGCGGCCGGGTGCGCCCCCCATGTCTGTGAGTCTGCCAGTTATCCCGGATGGCTCCGGACCCCGTGGTCCGTCGATGGGCAGAACCGCCCGCCTCGACTCGGAGCCAAAGCCCGATCTCCTGCGCCGGTCTGGGGGAAGGGCCGCCTCCCAATCCGTGGTGTAATACTTTCACCAGCGCGCCGTATATATAGGCGTAAGGGCAGAACAGGAGTCGCCACGGTTGACACAGCCTGCCAATGGATCGGATTCTGTGGCCCGTCCGTCGAATGGAACAGATCCAGTAGAGGCCCTGGGCCGCTTCCGACTCACCGTCTACAAGTACTTCCGCTATCGAGGCCTGGGCGTCGACGAGGCGAACGATCTGTCCTCGGCGGTGTTCGAGAGAGCCCTCGTGAAGTTCCGCAGCTACGATCCGGCTCGGGCGGCGCTCAATACCTGGGTGATGGCCATCGCCCGGAACATGCTGAAGAGTCATTGGCGTGCCAGAGTGTCCCGCAGGGCCATGCCCCTGGAGACGGCCGAGCAGCAGCCCGGCGTTGACCCGCCGCCGGAAGAGGTCGTCATTGGCCGCGAGAGGCGAGAGGAGTTGATCCGGGCGCTGGCATCGCTGGGAGAGCGCGAGAGAGACGTGATCGCCCTCAAGTTCGCAGCCCTGATAACGAACCGTGAGATCTCGCGCCTGACCGGCCTGACGGAGAGCAACGTAGGGGTAATCCTGTTCCGTTCGCTGCGGAAGCTGAGAGCCTTCCTCTCCTCTTCCCGACAAGGAGGCCGATGACCGAGGAACGGGAGATCGCCCGGTTCAGCCAGACGCTTGATATCGCCCTGGGCATCGGCCGGCTCGCCGATGGGGCCCAGCAGGAAACGGATCCGACCGTCCAGGGGCTTCTCGAGACTGCAACAATTCTGGCCGCAACGGATTTCCAGGATGAGGTTCGGCCCGCGCAGGCCCCGAGCAAGCGCCCGGCCGAGAAGACCCGCACCGCCCTCGTTGACCCCGGATCTTCCTCCTGGCGGAAGGTCGCGTTCGTCCTGCTCGCCGTTCTGGCGCTGATAGCGGTGACAGGGCTTGCGATCGGCCCCGAGCGGGCACTGGCCGCTCTGCGGGGGCTGCTCGGCTACGTCCCTGGCATTGGCCTGGTGGACGACAGCCCTGGTCTGCGGGTGCTGGCTGAACCGGTCAGCCAGACTCGGGAGGGGGTTACGGTGACGATCCAGCAGGTCGTTGCCGATGCGCAACGGACGGTTGTTCTCTACACCACCGATGGGCTCACGATCGAGGCCGCCAACTCGATGGGCGAAGGGGGGCCCTTCGGCTCGCCCCAGTCGCTTCGCTTGCCCGACGGATCTATTCTGTGGGAGGTCGTGGAGGAGTCCGGGTATGGCGGCACCCCTGAACCTCTGATCGAGGCGATACGGCCGGAAGGCGGATGGCCGAACTACGCCTCCCGATTGGTGTATCCGGCGGTCGGGGCCGACGTCGAAGAGCTCACCCTGGTCATCCCCATTCTGGAGACGATGCCTGCCGGCGCCGCTCCGGAAGGTTGGGAGCTGACCTTTCGCTTACGCCCGGCTCCGGCGGACATGGCAATGGCTCCTGTCACGCTCCTTTCTCCATCCCCTGAGCCCACAGGGTCTGCCGTGCCAGCAATGGGCGGATCGGGGGCATCCGTTTCTTCGAACATGGTCACGCGCAACGGCCTCACCTTCCGGCTGGACAGTGTGGTTGAGCTTGAGGATGGCTTCGTGCTCACGGGGAGGCTCTCCTGGGAGGACTCTGCCTTCCCGACCGGTGAGGGCATGCTCTCCGGACCTATCCGCCCGACGCTGACGGATGCGGCCGGCCAGGTGATCCCCATCGAGGAGGTCCGCCTGGATGCATACTACGGCGAGCACGAGATGCCGTGGTCCTATCGCACGAACCGCACGGTCCTCTCGGGTCCGCTGGTGTTGAGCATTCCAGCAATTGACGCCGTCATCTTTACGTCCGCCGCGGACTTCGAAATCGATCTGGGGCCCGAGCCTCGGATCGGACAGATCTGGGAGATCAATCATGACTTTGATTTTGCGGGCCATTCCGTCCGCCTGGCTTCCCTGCGGTTGAGGGAATCGCCCGACGCCTGCTGGGACTCCGCCCTCGAGTTCACATTCATGAGCGATGAGGCGGGGATCTCTGCCTCGGTGGAGGACGCCGTGCCGCAACCACCCGTCGAGGGGATATGCGGCGGTGGTGGCGGTGGCGGCGGGGCCGCGGACCCGAGCCTCTTCTACGGGCTTGTGACGTACGGCGGCATTCCAAATGGGGTGCATCGTTTCTCGATCAGGATGTCAATTCCCTACGTCATCGACGGCCCCTGGGAGATCACCTGGCAGCCACCCCTGATCTCTGGTCCAACCCCGACCGCAGAACCTGAAGCGTGCCTCACGCTGGAAGGCTGGAGGCAGCTGATGGAGCAAAGTGCATCGCTCCCTGCCGGGGTGGGAGGAAGGATCGTGGTGTCAGTCGATGCGGGCTGGCCGACGCCAGAGGCGGAGCCGTCTCCGCGATTCCCTGAGGTGCGGATCAGCCGTCTGGATGGCGGTGATGCTCAGACGCTCGTCGACGGTGGCTGGCCAGCACTCTCCCCGGATGGCTCGCGCCTGATCTACACGAACCAGGACGGATTCCACCTCCTCGACCTGGCCACAGGAGAGGATTCGCTGCTCGGCATCGATGGCTACGCCCCGGTGTGGTCCCCAGATGGCTTGCGGATTCTATACACCTCATTCC
>CAYQUY010000192.1:0-5251 GCA_964420755.1 uncultured Anaerolineaceae bacterium | reverse complement strand
GGATTGGGGAGATGCCTTCCACCCCGACCTGGCGGTTGCGCCGGGGGCGGCAGGGAATCGAAGGGCCGCAGGGTGCACACCCTGCGGCCGGTGACGGACGAGCGTGCGTGCCGTGAGGGTACTACGGCTTGCGGCCGGGGTTGAGTGCCTCTTCGTCCGGGACACGGCGAACCACGCCCGGCAAGCGATCGAAATGCATGTCGAAGCTGAAGATCTCGGCGACCCCCTCCCCGGCCATGTGGACGGCGGTGAGCGCGTCGGCGAAGTCGACGTTCTTGTCCGCGAAGAGGCGCAGGGCCTCCATGACAGATGCCTTGTCCTTCACTTCGAAGCCATCGTGGGCGATCAGGTCACGGAGGGCTCGGGAGATGTCCGCTGGCGGGTGGCCATAATAGGAATGCAGCACCCAGACGACTTCGGCCACGACGATGTCGTCGACCAGGAGAGTGACTTCACCCCGCTCGACGGCCTTGAACAGCGCGGCCGCTCGGGCTTCCATCTCGGGAGGATCTCCTGTCAGGAAGCGGAGAATGACGTTTGCGTCGACAAACGCTCGACTCCTCATTCCTCGCCCCGGGCCATCCGTTCACCGAGATCCGTGCGCACCTTGTTGCGGATTGCGTCATGCCCCGGATAGGGTTGGGTCGCCGGGAGCGATCCGCGCAACTCCCCCATCGACTTGCCCCTGAGCGGTGTGACCAGGAGGGTGTCGCCTTCGACGGAGAAGAGCAGACGATCTTGCTCCTTGATGCGCAGCTGCTCGCGGATGCTCTTGGGGATGGTCACCTGGCCTTTGGAGGTGACTGTCGCCACATTGTTCAACATAGTGCCTCCCTTACTGTTTCTTGTTTCATCGCCATTCTACCACATTTCCTTACAATAGGTGAGCTGGTAAGGAAGGTCTGAGACACAGTCGGGCGCCATTGCGAGGGCTTCCAAGGGGTCGGGGAACGGATTCTGGCCCGACGTGCCGAGTTAGCCGGGGTCGGTGAGTCCGTCCAACTTCCCTTCCAGAAGAGAGACAGCTGCTGATTGCCAGGCGCACGCTAGGAATAGCGATCCTCGTAGACCCGGCGCTTGCTCGCTTCCAGCTCCTCCATGAGCTGCTCCTCGGTGAGGCCCTTGCGTTCTGCCTCCTTGCCGAGGGTGATCACCAGATCCCGATGTGCCATCAAGGCGCGTTCGCGCATGAGCTGTTCGTATTCCTCGAACGGCATCATCACAGCCACAGGGTAGCCGTCCCGCTCGACTACCAGGTGCTCCTTACTTACCGCGACTCGTTTGAGCATCTTGCCGGAGGAGCGCTGGAGCTCCGAGGCGGTGACCACTGCCCTTTTCGCCATTCCATCATCCTCCCGGCGCAGGCCAGCATAGCGGCACGCTGGCGGGCTTGTCAAGCAGCTCGCCTTCTCGAGGAGCTTGAGCTCACCCCCATGCGATGACCTCGGGGCGGGCCGCGGCTTGTCGTTCGGGCAGCCAGTTCATCTCGCCCAGAGACTGGTGCCAGAACCTCCTTGATTGAAGGGACGCGCGCGGTGGATCGCAGCCTAGCGGCCGGGTTGCCAGAGTGCCCTGCGGGCGGATTCGAGTTCGGCGATGTGCGGCGCCATCGAGAGCAGCGGCTCGCGCAGCTCGCTTACGAACGCCGGAGCGACGGCGGTGAGGCGGTTGAGCGCGGGATCGAGCTGCTCTTCAAGCGCCCGGGCGCGCTGCGCGAACTCCTTCTCAGGTGTCTCCCATCGGGCGACTCGCAAGAGTCTCTCGTAGAGAACCACGCGCACGCGATCCTGGTTGAGACACCAGCGGCCCTGTGCGTCTCGATACAGGCACCAATCGAGCTGCTCGTGGTCCCAGCGGGTCATCAGCCAGCCGAAGGCCTGCAGCAGTTGCGGGCTCTCCCACAGATGGCGGCGCGCCTGCTCTGGTTCGCCCGCCTCGAGGGCGACGAACCCCCAGGGGCCTTCGCCGAGGTCCTCCCCATCCGCCTGGAACCGGCGAACCTGCGGGGTGATGATGGCCCAGGGGAGCTGGAGGCGACCGACGGCGATTTCCTTGCAGGGAAGGACTTCGACCCCGGTAGAGTCGCCGCTGTAGGCCTCCAGCGTCTGTTGCAGGTACGGCATGTGATCGAGTGAAGTCAGCCGCAGCAGGTCGCGCCGGAAGCGATCCGGCGCGAGTTCGGCCGTGGTGACGTCGAAGCCGGCGGCGCCCATGATCGCCGCGCTCTCCCTTCCCAGATCCTCTATCGGGCGTGTCCTGCGACTGAGGCGCGCCAGCTGAAACCCGGTCCGGTCGACGCCCTTCTTGGAGACTTCCCAGCCGGTCGTGATGACCGCGGCATAGCCCAGCAGCAGAGCGAACTCGACGAGGCGTGTAGGGTCGGCGACCCGGGAGGGACCGCCGTGGTGCCCGATGAGCTCGGCGACCTCGGTCGGTGTCAGCACGGGACGGCGGCGGAGGTCTGATGCCGCCCTGGCCTGCAGCGCGGCGGAGGCCGCCCGCAGGCCCTCCTCGTAGGCCCTCTCTCCCCATGCGGCGGGGATGAAGATCGATCGCGGCAGCTGCTCTCCGAGCGAGCGACACAGACCGCGCGAGTCGACCGTGGTGCGGCCCTCCAGCGCGTCGTTCAGGGCGAATTCGCCGGGAGGGTCCTCGACGCGGAGGCGGAGCCAGACCTGAGGCATCTCGTGCAGGCGCAGGACATCCTGACGACCGAGGCGCACTCGCAGGTCGATGACGCCGCGGGCGCGCTGGACGATCTCCTCGGGGTGTTCGATGGGGTTCGCGAGGCTGAAGGCGATGGTCGTGCCATGCACGGGCAGGTCGACGTCCTGGAGATCGCTCTCCGGGGTGAGGTGAATGGGCGGGACGCGTCCGGTGGTCCACCCTCCCCGCCGGGAACGCGAAACCACCTGCACTTCGGTGCAGCCCAATTCGTGCAGGCGCCGGCCCAGGTCCCACGCAGGGAAGTCCCTTTGGAATCCGAGGCGGGTCCAGCCACGGCCGTCGTCGCTGACAGCGAAGGCTGCGCCGTGGACGCCGACGGAGGCGATCGTTGCTCCCTTGCGGAGCGCCAGCAGGAACAGGCCCTGGAAGATCTCCTGGAGGCGTTGTGTTCTCCTTGCTTCATCCGAGTACTCCTGCATGCGTCTGTCTCCTTCACGCAAAGCCGAGCCCCTTCGCCTTGAGCGAGACGTAGTGGTTGCTCGAAACGATCAAGTGGTCGAGAAGGTCCACATCGAGCATCCTGCCAGCCTCGACGAACGCCCGCGTCAGCGCAACGTCCTCGGGCGATGGCGTGACGTCGCCGGAGGGATGGTTGTGGGCGATCAGGATCGCGGCGGCGTTCGCCTGCAGGGCCGGGCGGAAGACCTCCCCCACCCGCACCATGCTGGCGTTGAGGGAGCCGTTGTAGACCTCGACCGGCTCCCCGATGAGCCGGTTGCGGGTATTGAGGAGCAGCACGACCAGACGCTCCTTCTCGAGGTGCCCGATCTTCGGCATGAGCAGCGAGGCGGCATCCTCGGGCGACTGGACTACGGGCGCGTGCTCGTCCGGGGCATTCATACGGCGACCGAGCTCCAGTGCTGCCTTGATCGACGCCGCCCTGGCCGGGCCGATGCCGGGGATCCGCATGAGTTCCTGCTGGGCTGCGTTCGAAATCCCATGCAGCCCGCGGAAGTGGTCCAGCAGGGCGTAGGCGCCCGGGATGCCATGAGCTCCGCGGATCACCGCGGCCAGCAGCTCCTGGGTCGTGCACGCCTCGGGGTGATAGGCCGCCCGGTAGGCCGGCGTGTCGCGCAGCGGGAGCCAGAGGCGATTTCGCGGAGGCGGATGGCGATCCTCGCGCAGGACTTGCCCGGACAGGACCGGCAAGGGGATCTGATAGGCTGTGTCCCTGGTCAAGAAAGACCTCCGGAAAAGAACACCGGTCGGGTTGTCCCGACCGGTGCATGGCGCAATGAAACTCCGCGGAGGCTAGAGGCAGGCTGGTCTAGCTCAGAACTCGGAGTGACCGCAGGAGGTGCGGGCCTGCGTGGTGGCTATCGCCTGGGAGAAAGCTCGAGGGTGATCCGATCGCCGCCGTCTTCGAGCAGCACGCTCGAGGCGGGGCCATCGATGTAGATCATCAGGGTCTTCTCGCCCCGGGCCGCAGCCGATGGCGCGAGGATGCCCACATAGCCGAACGACCGCAGCTGATCGGCGAGTTTGCGGCACTGCTCGATGTCTTGATCGGAATCGCCAGTCAGGAACGCGGATGTCGGCGGGATGGGAGATGCAACGGGGTCCGTCAGGTCGACGACGGGGTCGATCTCAGCTTTGATCGATACGATATCGCGGGTCTTGGGAACGTCATCGAAACGGTCGAGGAGCTTCTGGAACTCGGCGATCGCCCCCCTCTTCGACAGCGCGGTATAGAGGCAGCCGTACATGCCGGGCCGATTCCATCGGCCGTCCGCTCGCAGGATCCGGCCGACATGAAGGCCAAAGGTCCCTGGGGGGATGTGTCTCCATACCTTGCCTGCATACCTCACCGGAAAGCGCCGGCTTGGAAGGTCGCCAGGGCCGTGATGACCTCATCGAGTTTGCCTCTTTGAATCAGGTCAATCGGACGGCGGCCCTTGAGCATCGGCACAGTCGTGTTCAGCCATCGGATCGCATCCGCTTCGTCGGAGAAGGTCTCTTCCAGGAGGATCGAGATCTCCCGGAGGTCGGCGATGTTGCCGCGTACTCGCCGCGTCGGGAAGCTGTCCCCGCTCGTGTAACGCTGCACAGTGCGACGGGCCACCTGCAGCGCCGCAGCGATATCGGCGTTGTCCCACTCGTACGCCTCCTTGAACTTGTCAAAGGTGTTCTGGGCTTCGGCGAGTTCGAGTTCCTTCACCAGCGAGTCGACCATCGGTGGACTCTCCGTTCTTTTTGTCGTACTAATTGTCATAATCTGTGTCATAGTATATGACCTCCTTCCTGGAATGTCAAGTTGGGGTGCAAGGAGGAACAGTAGAGTTGGAGGAGGCTCAACACTCGGAATGGCCGCAGACGATGCAGGTGCCGCAACCTTGTGTGCTGACCATGGCCACCTCACCGCACTCGGGGCACAGGTCGGCATGCAGGCCGACGACCGCTACCGGTCGAGCCCCCTGCCCCGTGTCGGCACGAGCAGGGTCGACGTCCGCGCTCCAGGGCGGTTCCTCGGCCAGCCAGTCGAGGTGGCGCACCAGGACCTGGGCCACTGCGTCCGGCAGCGATC
>CAYQUY010000191.1:0-5260 GCA_964420755.1 uncultured Anaerolineaceae bacterium | reverse complement strand
GTGTGACACCTGCCGACACGTCTCCAACGCCGGTCGGCGCAGCCACTCCCACGGACACGCCCTTGGCGCCGACCTCCACAACCGTGGCCGTCTGCGGAGCGACCGGGAATTCAAGTTTCGAGAGCACCCTCCTGGCTCTGATCAACCAGGAACGGCAAAGTGAGGGGCTGCAAGCGTACAACCCGCAGAGCCAGCTTCAGGCCGCGGCGCGAGGGCACAGCACGGACATGGCCTGCAACGACTTCCTTTCCCACACCGGTTCAGACGGTTCCACCGTGCGAGATCGGATTGAGAGGCAGGGCTACAGTTGGACCTGGGCGGGGGAGAACATCTACGCCACGGGCAACACGTCTTCAAGCGCGCCGCAGCAGGCGTTCAACTGGTGGATGAACAGCACCCTGCACCGTGCCAATCTGCTCAGCCCCAATTACACCGATATCGGCCTTGGCTACATGTACAACCCCGAGAGTAGCTGCGGCGGCTACTTCACGGCCGTGTTCGCCCGGCCATGAAGCCTGGGCGCTTCGATCCTCACGAGCCCCAACCATCGCCTCGGTCAGCAGATTCCACCTGACGTCGACGATCCCCGTGCCCCGATCGCGCGGGGCGCTCGACCGATCTGGCAAGCCGCGGGTCGTGGGTTCGGCCGGCATCAGCGAGAACCAGCGCGGGGTGGCCCTTGGCATCGGTCCCGTCGGGCTGCCTTGCAGGCGCAGCCTGGCCACCGCAAGATTCCCCAGGGGGCACCGATAACGAGTGGAGCGGCGAATGACGAGGCGGGCACCGGCCTGCGGATCGTCGCGCTCGGCTGGCGCCTGGCCGGCGACAAGCCCGCTCAGTGCATCAATGCGGTGAGGGGGACTCGATCTGCCTCACGAGAGCGGAACCCCCGCCTGGAGAGGGTGGCAGAGCAGTCGCCCGCGTTAGTTGCTATAGCGACCGCAGATCTCCCACTCCTCGCCGATATCGTGTAGCATGCGGACGTAGCTGAACAGGAATAGGTAGATGTTACCCTCAGACCATGCCATGAAGAACTCTCCGGCGGATGCGGCGGCCCTTGCCGTGGCCTCATTACATCGCGACCCCGCCCACGTATCCAAGCGAGCCTCGGATTGGGGCAGATCCTCGGCAAATGCCTGCGTGACTGGAAGAAGAGCCAAGACCAATACCACCATTACTACTGCTGCCCTATAGATCAATGGTTGACGCATGTCGGATGCTCCTTTCGCTATATTGGTGCAGACGGGATTCCGGCTTCGGTACACCCCCGACGGTTGGCCAGTGGCTTCCTTCGCCCAGACGACAACACGGCGTCTTTTGTTCCTGGGGATGTCTGTCCCCAACGGAAGAGGACAGCCGGCGAACGTCCGGCCGATTCCACCCACTGCCCAGAATGTGAGAGGGGCTCCTGCGCGACGAGGATGTCTGTCACAGCTCCGCCTGGGAAGGCGAGACCGCCGGGATGCCCACTTCGTGGCGTTGCCGGTCGCTGGCGGCGTTGTCATCGTTGCCGGTGGGGGAGATCCTTCCGGCCGCGGCCTTCCTGAACCCATCGAGCCGAGCCACGCTCACGTGGCTATTTCGACAGGCGATGAGCTGAGCCCCTCATACCATCTTGCCTAGGGGGCGGCTCCGTACGCTGGATGGACTCGTTGCCGATCGTGTCGTCAGCGCCCCCGTAGCATCCGGCAGGGGCAGGGATTGGCCGGGATACGTGGCTCCTCAGGATCTCGCCAGGTTCCTCTCGCGTCGCCACGGCCACCGCCCCAGAACCTGATCGGCGCCATCTCGCAAGCCGAGCACCGCCGCAGGCATGAGCACCGTCACATACCGATTGATGTCTGAGCGTATGAGCTCGCGCATCTCGGCCTGGGAGGAGGGGGCGCTCACCACGACGCCGCCAATGTTGAGCAGGCCTTCTCCCACATGTCCGTACATCACCGGGACCCGAACGAGGTAGAGGGCCGCGAGCACGAAAGAGCATAACCCCAAGATACGCAAGGGCCTGCACCGACTGAAGACAAGCGCGGCGAGACCAAGCGTCAGCAAGGGCGACCAGAAGAGCATCCCCGACGAGGGGTGCAGAAGGCTATCAAAGATGTGGCGGAAATCGACGGCTATGATGTTGATATCGCCCCGGAGGATGCCCAGGTGCGGAGGGGTCCCGAACAGGGCTTGGTTGTACGCTGCCCATACCGAAGCGGCCACCGCCACACCGGTCACCATGACCAGGGCCGGCTTCCATTGTCTTCGCGCGAGCAAGGCCAGGGCGAGCGCGACGGCAAAGACGCTCAGCTCGAGACGGGTCAAGACGAGAAGGCCGAGAAAGGCCCCAGCCAGCACTAGATCCCGCCCTTTCCCCCTGATCTGGCTTCTCACGAAGAAGAGCACGAAGAGGGAACTCGCGCCAAACGCCGTGAGCGTGGCATACAGCGGCCTTTCGAGGATGTTGCCAATGAAGATAGGAGCGGCGAAGACCATCACAGGGATCAGGCTATATCCTGGAAGGCGTGGGTGGAGCAAGCGGAGCGCCCACTCATTGGCCGCTAGGCCAAGGAACAGAAAGAGGTAGCTCGTCGCAGCCAGTGCAAGGACTGGTTGCCATCGGAACCAGCTGTCCTCCGAGGGAACGTAGAAGTCCCTGAAAGGCACCTGCCTCAGGAGAAGCGGCTGAGGGGGGATCAGCGTGTGTTCGGACCCAACCGCGCCCTGGGGTTGCGGAGAGGTCCCAGGCCCTCCGGGAGGAGCCAACGATCCCGGTGGCCCGGTCACCCTTTCCGTTGAGACAAAGGGATCAACTACCACACCCAGAAGTGCATAGGGAACGAGCGCGGCCAGCGGGTAGCCCGGCGACCTCTGCTCAAGGAAGTGCAGGTTGCGCACGATGGGCCTCTCCGTTGGTGAGACCAGCTTGAGCAGGATGGCGTAGTAGTCGACCGAGTCTGCCGCGATGTTTGCCCGGGACACTGCGAAAACGAGAAACAGCAAGCATAGAAACCCTACCGCAGCGAGGCAGCGGTCGGCCATCGGCAGCCAGCGGAACCCCGGGGGTCGGTCCTGGCTATTCATAGCAGGTTCTTTTCGGCTGTCGCGCATGTTGAGTCCGGGAGGGGTTAGGCAGGCCATGTGAAATACCGTCCCAGCGTTCTTCTGGGAGTGCCCTCAAGGCCGGGAACAGGGCCCTCGTGCTTCTCCCAGGGGAGTTCCCAGGGGGGATCCCTGGAACGCCTTCCGCGACGCCTCAGCCATTGTCGCACAGTTCGACGGGCAAGGCAGGCCCGCACCTTTGCCAGTCAGCTGTGCCAACCCGTCAGGCGTGGACGGCTTCTCAGGGGCCACTTCAGGAGGTCCCCCGAAGGTAGTCCGCGATCAGCGGGTCGTTTGCATCCCTTTGGAGTTCTGCGCCGAGCCTCCGGGGCGAGAGCGCTCATCAGCACCGCCCGCCACACCCTCGCGGCGCCTTGACGGGAGGAGAGGCGTCCTGATGGTCTTCCATGAACGCGGAGGTTCGGCCTGGCGGCGTCGGCCTCCGCCTGGGAGGTTGCCCAGATCGGCGCGCGAATCACCACACAAGTGACCTGACCTTGCGACGGCATGTTGCCTTATCGAGCCCTCGAAGCGGGCCCCAAGACGGGGGGAGAAGCCAGGGGGCACGGATGACCAGGCGGATCAAGCTCTGGGCTCCGAGGCCATGCAGCCACGGCATGGGTAGGCGGGAGACGAGACGAAGGCAGGCCAAGCGCCTCCTCACCGCTTGCCCGTGACCCGCTTGCCCGCCCCGCCCCAGACACCCGTTCGACGCGTGCCGCCGCCGGAGCTGGCGGCTACCTTGCGCGCTTGTTTCGCCTGGCTGGTGGCTGAAGATTACAGAAGTGGTGTCAGCCGACCAGAGGCAATGGGTTTGTCTCTTGCCACCCCCGAAGCCGTTCCGCCACCCTTGAATTCGAGCGATTCAGTGCAGATTAGCCCTTCTGTTGCCAAAGCCCGAAGAGCGGAGTATAGTAGATGAGGGATAGGGCTGTACGTATGGCCGGCTCTAGCCTTCTGCCATGATCAGCCCCCCTCCTCTCAAAGGACAAGTGCCCCCAGCATTCCACTTGGCGTCGCGTTTCTGCCCCATTTGGCGGTCTGCCCGCGCGAAAGCGACATGGCGGATCGCGCGGCTGTGACCAGAGGAGGTGTCTATCGAAGCCATCTGCAGAGATAGGTCAGAGAAACCGCACGGCGGACCCCGTCGTCGGGTTTGACGAATGGAGGGAGAGATGAATTCGATTGTCGCGCTTGTCATTGGCGTGGCAGTGATTGCCGTGGGGTACGGCGTCTACGCCATGACAATCAACAGGAAGGTTGTCCAGCCAGACGAGAAGAAGGCGACCCCGGCCAAGATGTTCATGGATGGCGTTGACTTCTCGCCGGCCAACCGCAACGTATTGTTTGGATACCAGTTCAAGTCCATTGCGGCCCTCGGGCCGATCCTGGGCCCGATCATCGCCGTCCAGTGGGGCTGGCTACCCGCCCTGCTGTGGATCATCCTCGGCACATTCTTCATCGGCTGGGTCCAGGACTATGCCAGCATCATGATGGGAGTGCGCGAGGAAGGGAAATCCTTCGGGGCCCTCAGCTATCAGTTGATCTCGCCCCGCTCGCGGATGATCCTGCTCACCTTCATCTACTTCTATCTGTGGCTCATCATGGGGGCCTTCGGCATCCAGGTCGGCTACAACCTGCTGACCAACCCGGCGGTGCCGCTGGGGGTGATCATCGTGATCCTGGTCGGCATCCTCGCCGGGCAGATGACCTACAAGTGGAAGCAGGACATCATTCTCACCTCGGTCATCACCGTGCTGCTCTCATTTGTCGGCATCTGGCTGAGCACGCTCCAGCCCGTCAGGGACTTCTTCAGCGTGCTGTATGCCTATACACTGGCCGAAGACGGCAGGACCCTGGTCAGCCCAACCCTGTTCCTGGCGGTGACCCAGGCCAAGCTCATCGGCAGCCTCCTGGTGGTGATCATCTGCTACTTCGGCGCCGTGCTGCCCATCTGGCGCTGGGCACAGCCAATCAACTACGTCGCCTTCTGGATCGTGTTCCTTGGCATTCTGGGCGGTGTGCTTGGCCTGCTAATCTGGCGGCCTGGCATGGGAGACTTCCCAGCCTACACCGGCTTCACTGTCACGGGCCTGGGCCCCTTGTGGCCAATCCTGTTCGTGACCATCGCCTGCGGGGCAATCTCGGGCTGGCACAGCCTGGTCTCGTCATC
>CAYQUY010000190.1:0-5352 GCA_964420755.1 uncultured Anaerolineaceae bacterium | reverse complement strand
CTGGCATGGGCGGGACCGGTCAAGGTGAGCCTGGGAGGTCATCAAGGTGCCATCGAAGACCTGCCGGGGCGGGTGGCGGCGATTCAGGGGATGCACGCCGCCCGCCTGGCCCGGGTGCTCACCCTGTTGCAGGAGCCGCACACGGTAGCCGATGTCGCCCATGACCTGTTCCCGAACGTGCAAGGATACAATGCCCTCCTGGCGCTGGAAGAGGCGGGGGCGCACGTCGAGTACCTCTCGCAGCGCGGCTATCTGGGGATTGAGAATCTGGACGATCAGGAGACGGGGAAACCTGTCGCCTTGCTCTACCATTGTCTTCCCGCATCCGTCCCTCGCCGGCCCAACCTTCGCCGCAAGCCCGGGCGGCCAGAATAGGCGTCGGCAGCAGCGATCCCGGACCTGCCGCCCGTGGGCCGGGAGGGGAAGGGCAGCCCGGCTGCCCGGAGGAGAGAAGCCATGTACTCATTTGAACCATCCGAGGAGCAGCGAATGCTCATGGACGCCGCCCAGCGTTACGCGGTCAACGACCTGCGCAAAGCGGCCCACGACGCGGACGAGGCGGGCGAGCTCCCTCAGGCCCTGATCGAAAAGGGATGGGAGCTCGGTGTTCTGCAGGCCAGCATCCCGGAGGCCTACGGCGGCTTTGGTGAGCATTCTGCGGTAACCGGCGTTCTGGCGGCTGAGGAGCTGGGCTATGGCGACATGGCCGGCGCCCTGGCCGTCATGGCGCCGGCGACCTACGCGCTGCCGGTCCTGCTGGCCGGCAGCGAAGCGCAGAAGGCCGCGCTGTTGCCGCCGGTCATCGGCGACACCTGGAAGCCGTACACGGCCGCCTTCATCGAGCCCGACTTCGATTTCTACGCCGGCGACATGCGCGCCAGGGCGCGCCAGGACGGCCCCGGATATGTGATCGACGGTGTCAAGGCGATGGTGCCGTTCGCAGATCGGGCCCAGGGGATGATCGCGTACGCCGCCCTCGACGGCAAGCCGCAAGCCTTCGTCGTCCCTGCCAAGGCGGAGGGCGTGAAGGTGGGTGAGCGCGAGAAGCTGCTCGGCCTAGGCGCTCTGCCGCTGTACCGCGTCGCCTTCGAGTCCGTCCGGGTCGGAGAAGACGCCTGGCTGGGCAGCTCGCCGACGAAAGACGCCACGCTGCTCATTGCCGCCTCCAACGTGGCCATGGCGGCGCTGGGGGTCGGCCTGAGCCGGGCCGCCAATGACTACGCGCGGAACTATGCCAAAGAGCGTGAGGTATTCGGCGTCCCGATCGCCCAGAAGCAATCGATCGCCTTCATGCTGGCCGAGATGGCAATCGAGATCGAGGCCATCCGCCTGCTGGTCTGGGAAGCCGCCTGGTTACTGGACACCGGCAAAGACGCCAGCAAGGAAGCCTATTTGGCACTTACCGGGGCGGCGGACATGACCATGATGATCACCGATCGGGCCGTCCAGATCCTGGGCGGGCACGGCTACATCCGCGAGCATCCGGTCGAACGATGGTACCGGACCGGCCGGGGGATCCCCAGCTTCCCCGGCTTGGCGATGGTCTAGGCCGGCGAAGGGGAAGGAGCAAACCATGATCAGCTTCGAGATGCCCGAGAAGATCCAGCAGACCGTCACGCTGATGACGATGGTCGCTGAGAACATGATGCGCCCCGTCTCGCGCTACTTCGACGACCACGAGCACGAGATCCCGTGGGATTACATCAACTTCATGCACGACGCCAACAAGCAAATGGGCGGCGGGGGCTTCATCCCTTCGAGTGACAAGCGGAAGAAGGCCGAGGGTGGGGAGCCGAAGAAGGAAGGCCCGCGCCTTGGCTACCAGCGCTTGGCGTACAGCGCCGAAATCCTCTCCTGGGGCGATACCGGCCTGTACCTGTCCTCGCCGGTCGGCTTGTTGGGCGCCGCCGCCGTGGTGGCCACCGGGACGCCCGAGCAGAAGACGCGCTTTCTGACCCGCTTCACCGGCGACAAGCCGGTCATCGACGCCATGGCGCTGACGGAGCCGCACGCCGGCTCGGCCATGCCCGCCATGGTGCGCACCACAGCCGTTCGCGACGGCGATTCGTGGGTGTTGAATGGTGAGAAGATCTTCGTCACCGGCGGGCACAAGGCGCTGATCGACACACAGGGCTTCGTCGTGGTCTGGGCGACAATCGACCCGAGCGCCGGCCGGGCGGGCGTGCGGCCGTTCGTCGTCGAGGCCGGGACGCCCGGATGCACGGTCACCAAGCTCGAGCACAAGCTGGGCATCCGCGCCAGCGACACGGCTTCGGTTGTCCTGCAGGATTGCCGCATTCCGTTCGAGAACATCCTGGGCAGCCCGGAGGTTGAGAAGAAGACCACCGAGGGCTTCAAGGGCGCCATGGCCACCTTCGACGCCAGCCGGCCAGTCGTGGCCGCCTCGGCGCTGGGCGTGGCCCGGGCCACACTCGAAACCCTGAAGGACTTCCTGGCCAAGAAGGGCATCACCATCCGCTACGGGCTGCCCCGCAGCCGCCTGACCAACCTCGAACGCGAGTTGATCGACATGGAGGTCATGCTGCGCTCGGCCTGGCTGCTTGTCCTGAAGTCGGTCTGGATGATGGACGAGAAGAAGCCCAACAACCTGGAAGCGTCGATGGGCAAGGTCCGTGCTGGCGACGTGGTGGTCAAGATCACGCAGAAAGCCGTCGAACTGCTCGGGCCGGTCGGCTACTCGCGGGAGCACCTGCTGGAGAAGTGGTTCCGAGACGCCAAGATCAACGACCTGTACGAGGGGACCGGACAGATCAACCGCTTGATCGTAGCCAGGCGGATTCTGGACTACGGCCGCAGAGAGCTGGCATAGGCGCGGACGGATCGCGCCCCAGGCGAGGAAAGGAGAGGCGAGCATGCGCTATCGAATCCAAAAGGCCGCCGTGATTGGCGCCGGGACCATGGGCAGCGGAATCGCAGCCCTGCTGGCCGGCGTGGGAATCCCCACGGTGGTGCTGGACATCGTTCCCGACAAGCTCAAGCCGGATGAGGAGAAGGCCGGCCTGAGCCTCAAGGACAAGGCCGTCCGCAACCGCATCGTCGAGGCCGGCTGGAAGGCGGCCACGAAGGCCCGGCCGCCGTCCATCCTCAGCCAGGAATCGCAGAAGCTGATCACGCTCGGGAACCTGGAAGACGACTTCGGCCTGCTGGCGGAGGTCGACTGGATCGTCGAGGCGATCGTCGAGAACCTGGCCGTCAAGCGTTCCCTGTTCGAGCGTATCGAGGGCGTACGCAAACCCGACTGCATTGTGTCGAGCAACACTTCTGGACTGCTGATCGAGGCGATGGCCGAGGGACGCAGCCCGGCCTTCCAGGAGCACTTTCTGGGGACCCACTTCTTCAACCCGCCCCGCTGGTTGAAGCTGCTCGAGATCATCCCGCAGCCCAAGACCGACCCGGATGTGCTGGAGACCATGATCCGCTTTGGCGAGGACGTTCTGGGGAAGGGCATCGTCCTGTGCAAGGATAGGCCCAACTTCATCGCCAACCGCTTGTTCAGCCTGAGCAGCGCCTTCACGGTCGCCTACGCCCTCGATCACGGCTACACCGTCGAGGAGGTCGACGCCCTGACCGGCGAATTGATCGGCCATCCCAAGACGGGCACCTTCCGCCTATATGACCTGGTCGGCATCGACATCGCCGCTCACGTCGGGGCGAACCTGCACGATCTGATCCCCGACGACAAGTCGCGGGAGATCCTGAAGCACGCCGGTACGGCCAAGATGTTCACGACCATGCTCGAGCGCAAGTGGCTGGGGAATAAGACCGACGTCGGCTTCTCCAAGAAGGTCGTCAACGACAAAGGGGAGCGTGAGTTTTGGGTGCTCAATCTCAAGACCATGGAGCACGAGCCGCCCACGGGCGCACGTTTCGCCCTCGTCGGCAAGGCGCGCAAGATGGAGGACCTGCGCGAACGGCTGCGCTGGCTCATGTCCCAGGCGGACGATGCTCAAGCGGATGAGGAGACGCGCCGGCTGGCCAAGTATCTGTGGGCGACGACGGCCTACATGTTGGCTTACGCCTCCCGGCGAGTGCCCGAGATCTCGGATGACATCGTCAACATCGACAAGGCGATGCGTTGGGGCTTCATGCACGAGCTCGGGCCGTTCGAAGTCTGGGATGCCCTCGGGGTGAAGGAATCGGTCGAGCGCATGGAGGCCGACGGTTACGAGGTCGCCCCATGGGTGGCCGAGATGCTCGCCGCCGGCTGCCCGACCTTCTACCAGTACACGGACGGCCGGGCGGTCGGATTCTACGATCTGAAGGCCAAGGCCTATAGGCCGATCGAGCGCGACCGGCGCATTCTGCCGATCGCCACCCTCAGGGCCGAGACGGGAGCCGAGATCACGGGCAATGCCTCGGCCAGCCTGCTGGACATGGGCGACCGGGTCGGGCTGATCGAGTTCCACAGCAAGGCGAACAGCCTCGATCAGGACATCTTCGACCTGGTCGTGAAGGCGATGGACGAGGCCGAGAGCGGTCGCTTCGATGCGTTGGTCGTTGGCAACGAGGGCAAGCACTTCAGCGCTGGCGCTAACGTCTTCGTGATCTGGATGGCCTCGCAGCAGGGCGACTTCGCGCTGGTCGACAGCATGGTCCGGGCGATGCAGTCGATTCTGATGCGGGTGCGCTTCTTCCCCAAGCCGATCGTGGCCGCGCTGCATGGCATGGTCCTGGCCGGTGGGGCGGAGGTGAGCATGGCCTGCGCCCGCCGGGTGGCCGCCGCCGAGACCTTCATGGGTCTGGTGGAATGCGGAACTGTGGGGCTGATTCCGGCCGGGACGGGGACGAAGGAAATGATGCGCCGGGTGGTCAATCCGGTGATGCGCATCCCCAACGCCGACCCGATCTCGGTCATGCAGAAGGTTTTCGAGCAAATCGCCACGGCCAAGGTGGCCACTGGCGCGCAGGAGGCCTTCGAGTACGGCATGCTCGGGCCGGGTGACCGGATCGTGATGAACCAGGACTTCCTGCTGGCCGAGGCCAAGCGGAGCGCGCTGGCGATGGTGACGGAGGGCTATCAGCCGCCGAAACCGGAGAGGATCTACGCCGCCGGTCGCGACGTCCTGGCCGCGCTTCGGGCGGCCGTATGGGGGCTGCGCGAGGCGGGCTATGCCACCGAGCACGACGCGGTCGTCGCCAACAAGCTTGCCCGCGTGCTGTGCGGCGGAGAGCTGAGTGAACCGGCCTGGCTGCCGGAGCAGGCCATCCTCGACCTCGAACGCCAGGTCTTCGTCGAGCTGTGCCGCGAGCCGAAGAGCCGCGAGCGGATGGCCTACTTGCTCGAACACAACAAACCGCTGCGGAACTAGGCGGCAGGCAACGAGAAGGAGG
>CAYQUY010000189.1:0-5399 GCA_964420755.1 uncultured Anaerolineaceae bacterium | reverse complement strand
GAGCCCGCCCAGCTGCTCCAGCAGGTGGTTCACCACGCCCTCGGATCCGCCCATCCCCAAGACCTCGTCGGCCGGCATCACCAGATCCGCCTCGACGGACCAGCGCATCTCGGGCGTGGCCGGCGCGCCAACGGCGGGCTCCTGTGCCTGGGCAGCAGGCAGTGAACTCAGTCCGGCGCCGCCGATGAGTAGGCCGGAGATCGCCAGAAAAGACACGGCCAGCAGCAAGCGCACGATTCGGGAGGGAGCGTTCATGGGTGGACCTCAATCAGAGGCTGCCACAGCCAGCATGGCAGGAGGCAGGCCACAGGCGACGTCAGCACGCTGCTGCAGCCCCTTCCCTGCCCGGCATACCACTCGAGCCCATTCTACATGCTTCGGCGCCATGACGCACTAGCCGGAAGGACCCAAGGGGCTGGACGGTGGTTGGGCCGCGGTGGCCAGCTCCCTGGCCAAGATCGCCAGCGCCTTCTGGGGTCCGCAAAGGGTGAGAATGTCCCGGCGCGCGTTCTCGCCCAGGCGTTGCCTGAGAGCCACATCGGATAGGAGGGCCTCGATGCGTCTAGCGGCCTCCTGCACCGACCCGGGTTTGTAGCACAGGCCATTCTCACCATCCCGGACATACTCCGGGAATGGACCGTGCGCCGGGACAACGACGGGACAGCCTCGTGCCATGCCTTCGGCAATGGTCATGCCGAAGGACTCGCCCCGCGAGGTCGAGACGAGGGCACCACCCGAGTCTCGCACGCCGTCGAGCAGCCGGGGCATTACGAGGGGTGGCACGGAAGGCAACCACTTGAACCGCGCCAGGACTCCGGCCCGTTTCGCCTCCCTTTGCAGGTCGGCCCCTGGGCCGAAGCGGGGCGCGCTGCCGACGACGCACAGTTCCACTTGGCGGCCGTCCTTTAGGAGCAAAGCGCCGATCTTCAGGAATTCACCCCAGTTCTTCAGCCCGTCGAGCCTGCCTATCCAAGCCACGATCGGCAGGGGAGGTGCCGGGAAGAAGGGGTGGGGTTCCTCGGCGAACACCGCTCGGAGGGGATTGGGAATCACCCTCGGGTAAGGAAGATGACTGAAGCTCCGCGCCACAACCTGTGCCTGGTAGCGCGATGGTGTCCACAATGCCCGGATGGACAAGCGATCTAGCCATCGGAGATACACCCTGTTCTCGCGGTAGGGTGAGTGGAGTTCCAGGACGACCGGCAGATAGCCGGAGAACCGGGCCAGCACGGGAAGAACCTCCTCCGTGTCAATGGTGGCCACGAGGTCCTTCGGCCATCCATCCAGATAGCGCTGCAGGTCATTGATCCCTCCGACGCGGACAAGGTTCCCCATACCCCGGAAGAGGGTCCTGCCAATTCCATCGGATAAGAACCAAGCCTCCGCCTCGATGCGGTATGCGTGCAGCCCCTCCAGGCGTGCTCGCAGGACGCTTTCTACACCACCGAGGGTCAGGTATTTGTAGACGAAGAGGGCTTTCATCGGCGCATCGGGGCAAACAAGGCCCGCTTCTCGCCTACGCGCTGATCGCCTCCGGCGATGAGGCGCATTAGGTGGTCAACACGCGCCGACCAAGTGCACTCCTGGGCAAACTGCCTGCGCTGCAGGACGTCGCCGGCACCGGCCCCCGCCGCCAGCCGGATCTTGGCTATGAAGTCTTCTGTGCCTTGGGCTCGTAGCACAAGGGCCTCCGCGCCCGCTGGCGGCGCGACACCGGTCGTGACGACCGGGAGGCCCATTGCCAGGTACTCATACACTTTGATGGCATCCGCCCCATCAGCCAGAGGCCCGGGCTTGAACGGGACGATGGCCACGTCCCAATTGGCAGCATAGGCCGCCAACGAGGATTGCGGCTGCCGGCCCAGCAGGATGACATTCTCGGGCAGGCGGACTCTAAGATTGGCCAAGCCGTAGTCGTAGCCAATGATATAGAACCGCCACGAGGGCTCCAGCCTCGCAGATCGCTGTAGGAGCTCCCAGTCGACCCATGCCTGGGAAAGGTGACCGAAGTAGCCGATAGTGAGGCTGCCCCGGAGCAGCGGACGGGACTGGTCAACGCGCTCGATCCCTGGACGGACGCCGTTTGGGACAATGTCGACTTCGAGACGGCCCAAGGCACGTGCCTTCTCCGCCAAGCGACCATTGACCGCGACTACAAGGTCAGCTGCTTGTAGCATGTGACGCTCGAACTCACGATCGTGCCAGGGGGCCTGGCCGACATCCTTGAAGGACTCCCAATCATCAATGACATCATAGACGGTTATCCACCCCTCCGAATTCGCGAGAGCCATTGCCTCGAATAGCCCGGGGTACGGAAACTCAAATAGCACCACGGGTTCCAAGCCGCGGAAGGCCGCAAACAAGTCTTCGGGACGCTGCCGCACGATATCGATGGGGATCTGCAGGATGCCCTGGTCAAGTCTTTCCTGTGCCGTGAACGCAGATTCATCCCAGCTCCAGAAAGCGAACACCACAGGAGTCCGACGCTTGCTAAATTCGAGGGCGAAGTTGGATGGGCGTTGACCCTCACTCAGGATCAGCTGAGTCGTGGAGAAGATCGCCGCCACACGTTGGCTTCCGTCTCGTGCGCAACGCTCCTCCATCCGCAGAAGCTCGATCCGAGGATCTGAAGAAATCGCTCCCGCAGGTATGTCCTCTAGTTTGGGTCTCTGCACTTCCGCCACTGAGAACCATGAACCGCCGGGCACGCGGGCTGCAGGCGCCCTCGAGGAAACGTTAAGGGCCCGGCCGAGGAGCCCCGTGGCAAGTCTGTACGCCCTGCGGGCAATCGTGCCATCCGGGATGGCGCGTCGTAGGGCGTCCCAGTAAACCTGCAATAACCGCACGCCGAGAGTTGACCGAAGCCTCGAGAGCTCAGCGTCAAGTTGGTTCCTCTCGGATACCAGAGCATCGCGCTGCTCCGCCAGAGCCCTGGCCTTTCCTGTTTCCCGCTGCAACTCAATTTGATTGAGGACTCTGCCCAATAGGAGCTGGGGAAAGAGCCCCTGCGCTTCGTGTGCCTGCCGGGGCCGGTCCATGACCTCCAGGCCGAGACGCGCATTCCGCCTGGCGGCCGCGCGCATGCGCAGCCCAGCGGCCTTCAGCCGTTCACGGCTCTCCCCGCGGGACTCCCATTCCTCGCGGAGCTGCTCGAAAAGATGGTCCGCGGCCAGCAGGGGAAGGCGAAGGCAGGCCTCCGGTCGCCCAATCTGCTCCATCAAGCCAAGGACCTTCGGTTCGTAGGCCAGGCCCACGCAGGGTACGGCCCCTCGCACCGCCGCCACCAGGGCGTGCAAGCGCATGCCTAGCACCAGGTCGCTGTGCTCCAGAAGCTGGAAACGCTGCAGAGGATCCAGGTCGGTCGACGTCAGCCGGGCCCGAGCGGCCCTTCCCATTTGTGCCAGAACGCTCCCGCAGACCCGGACATCGTCTTCCGTTTCCAGCTGCCCATCCTGGAGCGGCACGAAGAGAACCGTCCCGCCGACTTCGGCCAGGTGGCGGTCCAGCGCCTCCGTCACCGCGCTCTCCCATCCGGCCTGCGAGACGCCGATCGACCAGTGCCGGAGCGAGACACCCAGGATCGGGCGCGGAAGCCCCGCCAGGAAGGCCTCCAGGTCCGCGCCCAGCGGCGTCTCCGGCAGGCCGAAGGCCGGGTCGGCAGTCACCTCAACCCGGTCCACGGCACAGCCGATCGAGGCCAGCACCTGGCACGAGTCTTCGTCCCGCACAGTGACCCCGTCGGCCAGGGCAACGAGCTCACGCGTCAGGTCCCGCCCCTCCTCGCTGAGCAGCGGGCCCACGCCCACGCCGAAGAGCATGCTGGGCTTCCCCAGCAGTCTCGCTAGGACGAGCGGCGCACCATATTCTGAGATTCCTGCCTGGCGCGAGGTCAACAAGCTGGAAGGATCGACGCCCCAGTAGTCGTGGAACAGGCCTCCCCCACCCACCAGGACGAGCGGCGCCTCCCGGACCGCTTGAATCAGCCCTTCCAGTTCCGACCACGGCACGGCGTCCACGCCATGCAGGCGTCGCGTCGCCTCGGGATCGCCCGAGACGACGGTGAACGCAAGATCGGGGCGCTCGGCCCGGAGGTCAGCCAGAATCCCGGCCAGGATGGCCTCGTCACCCGCGTTGCGGCGGCCGTAGTACCCAGCGATCAGGATTCGGTCAGGCATCGGATTCCCAAAGATGGCGAGGGGAAGTCACGGCGCATCCCCCGCCCCGGGCTTTCGGTATAAGCTGCACTTCGTGCAATGATTCCCGTCTTCCAAGCTCAGACTCTCGCCCCCGCACCGGGGGCAAGGATCGGACCTGGCACTGGCTGACCCTCGATTGCCCTCCAAGCGCCATGCCCAATGAGCCGTCCAGACGCGCGCCATTGTGGCTGTGTCCCAGATCACCGCCTGGGCGTTGCGCTGCACGTAGCTCCGCGCATCAGGATCGCGCGCCAGCCTCATGATCAACGACGCTGCTCGGTCACGCACATCGTCTGAGGTATGGTCTCCAGCCACCAGGAAGCCATCCCTCCCGTCCTCCACCATCTCCGGGTAGCAGCCGACGGGGCTGCCGACGATCACGCATCCGCCTCTCATTGCATCCACAATGGCCAAGGCTCCGGGTTCCTCGCGCGATTGCAGCTGCAGGGAGAATCCGCACTTGAGAAGCTCGGCGGCCAGCATTCGTTGGCCAACCAGGCCGTGGTCCTGGACGCCCTCCTCCTTCGCAGGCGCCGCATCTTCCTGCCCCCAAAGCCGGGGGCCTCCGTAGACGTGGAGCGTGAACCGCGGGTCTCCCTGACGCAGTCGACGTAGCACTGCGATCGCTGCCCCTAGGCCTTTGGAGGGATGAGACAAGTACACCAGCCTGTATGGGTCCCGCGCAGGCCTGCGGCGCTCCGCCCTGGCAAAGCCACGCTCCTCGAAGCCGTTGTAGGCGACGAAGAGGCGCTCGCGGGGCACGCCCCAGTCACTGGCCGCCACCTCCGCCACGAAGTTGCTCACCGCATGAAGAGCATCGAAGCCAATCCGGTCCAGCCCGCCGGGCTTGACCGTCCCGTGTGCCCAGACGATGCGCAAGCAGGCGTCGCTCTCGAGATCGAGCAGTGGGCTCAGATCGAGAGCGCCGCCGGAGGTGTTGGCCACCAGCACGTCGCATCCCAGCCGGCGGACCGCGTCCAACGGGCGGTAGTCCACCCCGTCGATCCTCATTGGCCGCGGGCAGTTAACGACCATCGTCACGCGGTGGCCGGTGCGGCGCAGCGCCCGCGCCATGCGCACTCGGGCCGTGATTCCGCCGCCCACGCCCACCCGGTCCGGGGTCCGCCCGTCGTAGGCGATGTGCCGATCGGGGCAGTAGAAGACGACGTGGTACCTCACGGGCAGCCCCGCAATCCGACGGGC
>CAYQUY010000188.1:0-5448 GCA_964420755.1 uncultured Anaerolineaceae bacterium | reverse complement strand
GACGCTGCACCTGGCGCGGGCGATCTTCACCCTCGAAGAAGTCCTCCTCCCACCCCGCCTGCTGGCCCCTCCACCGCTCATTGACCCGCTCTCCAAGGAGCCTCCTCTCGAGGAGATCCATGGCGTTCTGCCCAACGTCCCGGGCCTCTCCTACTTCGCTGGGCTGTTCCGCTCCTCAATACTTCCCTTGATCGCTGCAGTCGAGTCAGGGGCTAACCTGCTGATCACCGGTGATCCCGGCAGTGGCAGGACAGCCGCTCTCGCCTACCTTGCCATCCTCTCCGCCAAGCAAGACCCCGAGGCGGGTGCCATCGCGGAGCTCACTCCTGTGCTGGTTCATGCGCTGGACTTCCGCCTGGAGCCCAGGGGGAAGGCCGACCCCCTTGTTCCTCTCCTCGAGGCCGCGCAACGGACTGCCTCCACCGCGATTGAGTCCCGGATCCCAGGCTATTTGCGGCCTCAGTTCCGGCAGCGGCGCGCCCTGCTTCTGCTCGATGGTCTGGACGAGTTGACCCCGGAGGAGCTTCCGCCGTTCGCCGACTGGCTTGCCCGACTCCAGCAAGCTTACCCTGGCAACCGCATCATCGCCGCCGGGCCGGCCTCCGGATACGACGGGCTTGTCCGGGCCGGGCTTTCGCCTGTGGCGATCGCCCCGTGGGGCCGACACGAGCAGCGCGCCTTCCTCACTCACTGGTCCGAGTCCTGGAGCTCGTTCATCGCGCCGGCGCTGCCGCGCAAGAGCATCGAAGACATCGATCCGGCCCTGATCGTCGGCTGGCTGGCCGGCTCCTCTCGCACCCTTTCTCCGCTCGAACTGACCCTGCGTGCCTGGGCTGCCTTCACAGGGGATGTCCGCGGGCCGGATCCGGCAGACAGCCTGGAATCCTACATCTCCCGGTTTCTCTCCCCAGACGAACGGCCCGCCGCTGAAGCCACTGCCTTGACATGGCTCAGCCAGCATCTGGGAGCTGTACCGGAGCGCAGTCTGCCCAAGGGGATCCCGATCTCGGACCTGGTGGAGGCCGGCATCCTCGTCCGCAGGGCGGACAGCCGGCTCTCCTTCTTCCACCCATTGGTGGGGGCCTATCTGGCGGCCAAGGCAATGGCAGGCGGTACCCTGCCAGGGTATGTGTCCCGCTTCGGCTGGGAGCCGGCGGATGCCGCCGTCCACCTCTACGCCGCCTGGGGTGACGTCACCTCTCTCGTTCAGAGCCGCCTTCAGGTCACCGACGATCCCCTCGAGCGAAACGTCCTCAGCTGCGCGCCCTTGCTGCGGGGTTCCCCTCCGAAAGCCCCGTGGCGTGGCCAGCTCCTGCGCGCCATCGCCGTGATCGCACAGGACCCCAAGCGCGCCTATGGAGTGCGGCTGCTCTGCGCGCAGGCCCTGGCCGTGGCCGCGGAGCCCTCCGTGTCCATCCTCTTCCGTCGCATGCTGGCCTCGGAAGCTCCGGGCAGCCGGACTCTGGCTGGGATGGGCCTGGGCGCCGTGCGCGACGAGGCATCCATCGACAAGCTCGTGGCGGCCGCTAACAACGACCCGGATCTGAAGAGTCGCCAGGCGGCATGCCTGGGGCTAGCCGTCCTGGGCAGCGAGACCGCCCTGGAGGCGCTGGGAAAGATCCTCCTGACGGGAGAAGAGGACCCCCGGCTGGCTGCAGCCGAAGCTCTCGCCTGTGACCCCGACGAAGGCGCCAACATGCTGCGCGAGGCCATGACGGTCGATGACCTCCTCACCCGTCGGGCGGCCGTCTTCGGCCTCGGCCGAGTTCCCCAGCCCTGGGTCATGGAACTCCTCGACAAGGCTGCAATTGAGGACAAAGAATGGATCGTCCGCGGCGCGGCCGCCGAGGCCGCCGAACGCCGGCGCACGCCGCCCTGGAAGGTCCACCGAGCCGTCGGCGACCTGGCTCAGCTCCCCTGGCTTGTCGCCTTCGCCGCCCGTGAAGGGACCGGCGTGACCTCCGGCCGCTCAGCCCTCGAGATGCTGCGGAAGGCACTCACCTCGGGGGAGTTGGCAGAGAAGATCGCCGCGCTCCAGGCGCTGGCCTGGACCGACACAGCCGATCTGAGCCTGGAGGTCTACCAAGCGCTCGCCTCCTCCGAGGCTGAACTTAGGGACGCCGCCTTCGAGACGCTCTGGCGCCAAGCGGCAGCAGGGCTCGAGCTCCCCTCCCCACAACAGCTGGGCGTCCATTAGAACGCTCACGGCAGCCAACATGGCTGCCGTGTTGTTCGCCCCCACGTCCGCGAAGCGGCCTCCGCTACTTAGGCTTCTTACGCGATTGGATCCACTCTCGGACTTTGGCTTCGACCTCGCCCGAGGTCATATCCAGGACCGACACGATCTTGTCCAGCCCTTTCTCGCCCGCCACGATCTCGATCCGGCTCTTTCGGACGCCCACCACCTTGGCCAGGAAACTGACCAAAGCCTCATTGGCCTTGCCCTCAATCGGTGGAGCCATGACCCGAATCCGCAGCGTGCCGTCCGGCATGATGCCCGCAACCTCATCCTTTCTCGCCCTTGGCGTCACTCGAACCGTCAGCGCCGCGCCATGCTTGCCGTCATGAAGGATGAATCTGCGCTTGGCCATCCGCATCACCTCAGGCTCTGGAGCACCCGCACCAGCAGGTCCTGGACAAGCTGAATCAGGATCAGCAATACCAAGGGGCTGAAATCGAGAGGCCCAATCGCAGGCAGGACCCGGCGAATCGGAGCCAGCATTGGCTCCACGACGCTATCCAGCCAGCGGCGGATCGGATGATACGGGTTCAGGAAGAAGCTGACAATCACGTCTGCCAGCACGATCAGTGTCAGAACCAGGCAGATCAGCTGAACCGCCGAAATGAGACTGCTCACCGCCGACGAACCTCCTCCAGCCTCTGGCCTTGCCCGCTCGCGCCACGGACCCCCGGACAGGACCCGACGCAATTATGCCACAAGACCGCCAAGCGGGCTGCTGAAGAGGGGCATCGAAGGAAAGAGGGCAGATGTGCGCGCGGATCGGCTTGGCCCACAGCCCTCCACATCGTTTCGTCTTCTTCGGGAGCCGGCCCCCCGCCGCTCCGGCCAGCGTGCGGAGGAGCGATCTGTCGTATCGAATCCCCAGCCCTAGCACGTGGCTTCTCCCTGCTTCCCTTGGCGTCCCGTAGGGCGAGAGGATCGCGTTTACTGGGGATGGCGCAGCTGTGTTCCTTCTTCCCCCGATCTTCCGCCTCCTCTCCGAAAGGGTCCTGAACCTAGCCATCTCTAGGGCCGAAGATCGCCCGGCCGATCCGCACGATCGTAGCGCCTTCTTCGATGGCGACCTCGAAGTCATCCGTCATTCCCATCGAGAACTCATCCCAACGGCCCGGGACGGTGCCGGAAAGATGATCCCTTAGCGCGCGCAGCTTGCGAAAGACCGGCCGGGCCGTTTCCGGGTCCGCGGACCAGGGCGCCATGGTCATCAACCCCCGCACTTCCAGGTGCGGCAGGCTGGCCACCTCCGTGACTTCGGAAGTCAAAGTCGCCCAGAGTGAACGCTCGGCCAGGTGCCAGCCCTCCTTGGTCGCCTCGCCCGAGACGTTGCATTCCAGCAGCACCGGCAGGCGCTGGCCGTGCGCCTCGGCCTCTCGGTCCAGCAGACGAGCGATCTTCACGCGATCGACAGAGTGCACCCAGGCAAACGCCGGCACGATCAATCGGGCCTTCCGGCTTTGAATGTGGCCTACCATGTGCCAGCAGATCCCTTCGAGATCCTTGAGCGCCTCCATCTTGGGCAGCGCTTCTTCAACCCTGTTTTCGCCGAAGTCGCGCTGGCCGGCAGCATGTGCGCGCCGGATCGCCTCCGGAGAGGCGCCCTTGCTCACCGCAACCAGCCGGACGTCAGCCGGATCCCGGCCGGCGCCCCTCGCCGCGGCCGCGATCCGCGCCCGCACCGTCCCAAGGTTGGAGGCAATATCGACTGAAACGTCCGCCATCGCTAACTCCGAAGGGCGATCAGGCCCCCAAACCGGCCGGTCTTCCCGGCCTCCGCTCGATGCGAGTACCAGTCATCCAGATGGCACGCTGTGCACAGCCCGGCCACTTCGATCGAGCTCACCCCCACTTCCTCGAGCACCGCCCGATTGGCGGACCATAGGTCGAAGTGAACCCGACCGTTGACCTCGCGAAGATGCTTTACGGCTTGACCTCCGAAGGCTTCACGGGCCTGGGACGCGACGTCCTCGCCGATCGGATAGTGGTCTGGCCCGATGGAAGGTCCGATGGCCGCCCGCAGGTCCTCCGCCCGGCTGCCAAAGGTCTCAGCCATGGCCCGAACGGCGGCTGCCGCCGTCTTGCGCACTGTCCCAAGCCAGCCAGCGTGAACCAGGCCGATGGCCGGCCGCCTGGGGTCATAGAGCAGGATCGGCACGCAGTCCGCGAAACGCATGAACAGGGTCACCCGGGGGTTGTCAGTGATCAGGGCATCCGCTTGAACTGGGGGCGACTCGCCCCGAGGCTCGTCGGCCACGATGACCTTCGCCGAGTGGACCTGCCACACGTCGAAGATGGAATCCATCGGGCGTTCTGCAGCGGAGAAGCAGCGCCGCCGGTTCTCAAGCACACGGGCCCGTTCGTCGCCCACGGTTCCCCCCACATTGAGGGACTGCCAGGGCGCGGGGCTGACGCCCCCATGGCGGGTGAAGACCGCCTGCACCAGGCCGGTTTGGTCGAGGATGTCAAATTGGAGGACTCGCAGGGATGCGACTTGCCGGAACGGCATGGATTGAGTCTACCACGGAGGTCGGGGCTTAACCACACACGAGATGTTCAGCGGCGCAATCCGCCCGCCGGCCTCGATCTCGGGCACATCAGACCCGGCATCGATCACCGCGTGTCAGAGAGCGGACGAACCCCTACCGGGCGACGCCCGGATCACGTCCCCGGCGACGGCGGCTGAACCTGTCCGGTCGTGTAGGGCTTCTTTCTCCGATCGGCTGCCGCCAGCTTCGGCAACACCGTGGCGATGACCTCTCCCATCGACTCCTCAAGGTTCGGGTAGGCCATCCACACCGTTGTAACCCCGAAGAGGAGCCCGGTCACCGTCCGCTGTAAGGGGGTGCTCTCCCGGGCGAAGCGGGCGAACGCTGAGAACGCGCCGAGCATCTGCGACCCGCCATCCACGGCCAGCGGCAGGACGCCCACGGCCAACCAGGCCCAGATGGGCAGCGGCCTCAACCGCCGCCGAACCAACGCAAATACCAGGCCGGCCAGCAAGATACCGCCGTAGATGGCCACGTCCCGCTGGCAGAAGGCGACCTTGTACCCGAGTTGGGGATTCCCGACGAAGGCGCGCGCCGAATAAAGGTCGTTCTCATCCAGACCCGTGGCAACGCCGTACGGGATCAAGTCCGTCCCGGCGCTGGCCCTCGGATATGCGGGCTGCATGCCGAAGAGGAACCAGGAACGGAACGCCATCTGATGGC
>CAYQUY010000187.1:0-5464 GCA_964420755.1 uncultured Anaerolineaceae bacterium | reverse complement strand
CAGATCCTCGGCCAGGCGGCGCGCGGCGCGCACCAATCGCTCTGCCAGTGGACTGACGCTAACACACACCAGCAGCCGCTCCTTGGCGGGCCAGGGTCCGGGGATGGCGCGGGTCTGCATGTAGGCCCGCATCTGAACGTCCACCCGCTCGGCGGCCCGTCGCATCGCCAGTTCCCGCAACGCGGTGAGATTGCCAGGGCGGAAGAACCTGCGGATGGCGTGCGCCGCCTGATCCGCAACATAGACTTTGCCCTCACGCAGGCGTTGGATGAGCTCGTCCGGGGGCAGGTCGACCAGTTCCAGCTCAGCGGGTGCGTCAATCAGCCGATCAGGGATCGTCTCTCTGACCGATACTCCCGTGATCTGCTCCACTACATCCTTGAGGCTTTCCAGGTGCTGGATGTTGAGCGTGGCATAGACATCGATCTCGCGTTCCAGCAACTCCTCGACGTCCTGATACCGCTTGGGATGCCGCGAACCGGGAGCATTGGTGTGGGCCAGTTCGTCCACCAGCGCTAGCTGCGGCTGACGCACCAGTACCCCATCCAGATCCATTTCGCTGAGGACGATTCCCTTATAGCCGATCCGCTGGCGGGGGATGACCTCCAACCCCTTGAGCAAAGACTCCGTCTCGACTCGACCGTGAGTCTCGACGTAGGCCGCCACCAGGTCCACGCCTTCATTCTTCCGCTGGTGAGCGGCCTCGAGCATGGCGTAGGTCTTGCCCACACCGGCGGCATAGCCCAAGAAGACCTTCAACCTGCCGTGGGCTCGCCCCTTCTCCTCTGCCTGGATCTGCGCGAGGAGCTCGTCCGGGTCAGGCCGGTGGTGTTCTTCGACCATCTCCATCACACTAGGAGCCGACGGCCGGAAGGTGAAGCACTTGCGTCACTAACCCGTCTTTTCACCTTCAGCCATCGCCTGCTCCCCTCGGTCTAGCGCAAGGTTCAGCTCCAGGACATTCACCCTGGGCTCGCCCAGGAACCCGAACTGGCGACCCTCGGTATACCGCTCAACGAGACTGCGCACCTGATTCTCGCTTAACCCTCGACTGCGCGCCACGCGTGGAATCTGATACAGGGCTGCAGCCAGGCTGATGTCTGGATCAAGCCCGCTGGCGGAGGCCGTGACGAGGTCGGCCGGAATGGGGGCCCGGTTCCCGGGGTCCGCGGCCCGCAGGGCGTCGATCCTTGCCTGCACCAATCGGACCAATTCGGGATTGCTCGGGCCGAGGTTCGATCCCTGGGAGGCGGCTGCGTTGTAGGGAAAGGGCGATGTCATCGACAGGCGACCCCAGAAGTAGGCTGGGCCGGAAAACGGTTGGCCGATGAGCTCCGAACCCAGAATCTCCCCATCCCTGGTGATGAGACTCCCGTTCGCCTGACGGGGGAAGATGACCTGTGCCAGCCCTGTCACCGCCAGGGGGTAGAGCACGCCGGTGATGATCGTGAACATCGCCAACGAGATGACGGCCGGTCTCAAGTATCCATTTGCCATAGTCCCCTAACCCTTCATCGCCGGTGCTGGGACGTGATTACCCGCCTCGGCCTCCGCCAGACGTGCCCGCTCGAGGGCGGTGGAGACCTGTGCCGCAATGTCTTCTAGCAGGCGACTGTCCTCGCCAGGAAGCCATCCGTTACCGCGCCAAAGGTGGATCTCGCCCACGAACCCGGGAGCGGCGATGATGGGAACCACCCGATCGGGGTTTCCGCTCGGCGCAGCGCCGGGTGGGGCCTTGACCACCGTCGCCGGACTCCGGCTGTCAGGCCAGATGACCACTTCCACTCGCGCCGCGAGGAACATCTGCTGCAGCGATTTGGCCAGGGCGTGGACCACAGCGTCCTGGTTGCGCAGGCCCGCAAGTGCCATGCCGAGTTCGTACATGAAGGTGGCATCGCGCTGGCTCGTCCTGGCCATGGCCAGAGGGAGGCGAACCCTCTCGACGACATAGATTGCCGTAGCGAGGAAGATGGCGAGCACAAGCCAACCCTCAAGCCTGCCGACAGCAAAGGTGTAGAAGGGAGGGATGAAGAAGAAGTCAAAGGCCAAGGCGGCCGTCAGCGCGCTGCACATCCCGGGGAGTCGTCCCCAACGCCCAGAGCTCCAGACAACCGGCAGAAGATAGAGCATGGCGATGACCGTTTCGCCCAGGGCGTCGCGGCCGATCATCACCATTGGCAGCGTGACGGCGCCCGAGAGCAAGACAGACTCGGCGCACTGCGCAATCAGTTGTTTGAGCTCCGACCTTCGTTGATCTTTCATCGGTTACCTCCTTACGAGCTCGGTCCTTTCCCAGACCCACTACGCCAGGTACAACGCGACCAGGAGCATGTCGATGAGCTTGATGCCAAGGAACGGGGCTACCAGACCTCCCAGACCGTACACGAGCAAGTTGTCCCGCAAGAGCTGGTCTGCGGCACGGGCGCGGTAGGGCACGCCGCGAAGGGCAAGAGGGGTCAGGGCGATGATGGTCAGCGCGTTGAAGATGACTGCCGACAGGATGGCGCTTTGTGGGGTGGCGAGGCGCATGAAGTTCAGCGCAGCCAACGCCGGGTAGGTGGAGGCGAATGCGGCGGGGATTATGGCGAAGTACTTCGAGACATCATTGGCGATGCTGAAGGTGGTCAGGGCACCCCTGGTCATGAGGAGCTGCTTCCCAGTCTCAACGATCTCAATGAGCTTGGTGGGATTGCTGTCCAGATCGATCATGTTGGCCGCTTCCCGGGCCGTCTGTGTGCCACTGTTCATCGCCACGGCCACATCCGCCTGGGCCAGAGCCGGCGCGTCGTTAGTGCCATCGCCCGTCATCGCTACGAGGCGCCCGCCGCTCTGGTAGCGACGGATGAGCTCAAGCTTTGCCTCGGGGGTGGCTTGTGCCAGGAAGTCGTCGACGCCTGCCTCAGCCGCGATTGCGGCCGCGGTGAGCACGTTGTCCCCGGTGATCATCACCGTCTTGATTCCCATACGGCGCAGATCCGCAAAACGCTCGCGGATGCGGCCTTTGACCATGTCCTTGAGGTGAATCACGCCGATGCCCACCCCGTCGCGTGCCACCGCCAGCGGCGTGCCGCCCGATCGGGCAATTCCTTCGACGAGGGCCTCCATTTCATGGGGAACCCCCGAGCCCGCACTACGGAGAAGAGCCTCGATCGCATCCGGTGCGCCTTTCCGGATACTCAGCGGGGATGAGCCATCGACATCAATGCCGCTCAGCCGTGTCTGGGCCGAGAAGGGCACAAAGCGGGCGACCGGGCTCACCCCAGCGCCCGGGGCTCGCAGACCATACCGCTCCTTGGCCAACACAACGATGCTGCGGCCCTCTGGGGTCTCGTCCGCCAGTGAGGCAAGCTGGGCCGCCTCGGCAAGGTCGCGTTCGGTTACGCCGCCGACCGGTAGAAACTCAACGGCCTGCCGGTTGCCCAGGGTGATCGTGCCAGTCTTGTCCAGCAGCAGAACGTCGACGTCTCCAGCGGCCTCAACCGCCCGGCCAGACAGTGCCACGACGCTGCGCCGGATGAGCCGATCCATGCCGGCGATTCCGATGGCCGACAACAACCCGCCAATCGTCGTGGGAATCAGGCAGACCAGGAGCGCCACCAGGACGGTGATGGGGATGGGCTGGCCTGCTCCCGCCGCCTCAACGCTAAAGAGCGAGAAAGGTAGGAGGGTGGCACAAACGAGCAGGAAGATGATGGTGAAGCCTGAGAGCAGAATGCTCAGTGCGATCTCGTTGGGAGTCTTCTGTCGTCTTGACCCTTCCACGAGGCCGATGATCTGGTCGAGGAAGCCCTCGCCAGGATCGGCCGTCACCCGGATGACGATCCAGTCGGAGAGGAGGCGCGTGCCACCCGTCACGGCGCTGCGATCTCCACCCGCCTCCCGGATGACCGGGGCGCTCTCTCCGGTGACTGCGCTTTCATCCACCGAGGCGATGCCCTCGACGACCTCGCCATCGGCCGGGATTGTGTCGCCTGCCTGGACTAGCACGCTGTCGCCCCGGCGCAGCGCGCTCGAGAGAACGATCTCGTAAGGCGCCTGGCGCTTGGGTTGACGCAGCCTCCTGGCCCTCGTCTCTCCCCTGGTCTTCCGCAGTGCCTCGGCCTGCGCCTTGCCTCGCCCCTCCGCCAAAGCCTCCGAGAAGTTGGCGAAAAGGACCGTGAACCAAAGCCACAGGGCCACGGCACCGATGAAGCTGGCCGGCGCTTCTCCTCGGCCAAGGAGGGCCTGGACCCAGAGCACAGTCGTCAACAGGCTACCGATCTCGACGACGAACATCACCGGGTTGTGCACCATTCGGCGCGGGTTGACCTTCAAGAACGTATCGATGAGCGCGCGCCCAAGGAACTTGGCCTGATCGTTGCGTCCGGTTCGCAATCTAGCACTCATGGCAGGCTATGCCCCCAGCATCAGGTGTTCCACGATAGGGCCAAGGGCCAGCGCAGGCAGGAAGCTCAGCGCACCCACGATCACGACCACGGCGACCAGCCACAGGACAAACAGTGGGGTGTGGGTGGGCATCGTTCCGGCGCTTGTGGGCACCTTCTTCTTGAGCGCCAACGACCCTGCCAGCGCAAGCACCGGGACTGCCAGCCAATACCGGCCCGCCAGCATGACCAAACCGAGCGCAGTGTTGTAGAAGGCGCTGTTGGCATGCAGGCCAGCGAAGGCGCTGCCGTTGTTGTTGCCCGCCGAGGAGAAGGCGTAGAGGACCTCGCTGAAACCGTGCGCCCCCGGGTTGAAGACCCCAGCCTTTCCTGCGGGCGTGACGACAGCGATGGCGGTCCCGGCCAGCACGAGGAGAACTGGAAGCAGGACGACGAGGGTGGCCATCTTCATCTCGAAGGCGCCGATCTTCTTTCCCAGGTACTCGGGCGTGCGGCCAACCATCAGACCGGCGACGAAGACGGCGACAATGACGAAGGCCAGCATCCCGTACAATCCGGAGCCCACTCCGCCGTACACCACCTCGCCGAGTTGCATCAGCCACATTGCGGCCATGCCTCCGAGTGGCATGTCCGCGTCGTGCATCGAGTTCACCGATCCGTTGGAGGCGGCGGTGGTTGCAGCTGCCCACAGCGCCGAGTCGACGATCCCGAACCGCGCCTCCTAACCCGGCATGTCGCCCCCGGGCTGCAACGGGCTCGCTGCCTGGTCAACCCCCAGCCTTGCCAACGCGGGATTGCCACGCTGCTCGGCCCACAAGCCTAGACCGGCCATCACGACAAAGAGGATGGTCATGGCTGCCAACAACGCCCAGCCTTGACGCGTCTCGCCAACCATCTCGCCGAAGGTGTAGCAAAGCGAGGCGGGGATGAGCAGGATAGCCAGCATCTCAACCAGGCTCGATAAGGGAGTCGGGTTCTCGAATGGATGCGCCGAGTTGACGTTGAAGAATCCGCCGCCGTTCGTCCCGAGTTGCTTGATCGCGACTTGAGACGCTGCAGGGCCCAGTGCCAACGCTGTC